>JAJFHO010000100.1 GCA_021775575.1 Hyphomicrobiales bacterium | reverse complement strand
CTCCTCGAGGTCCGCGCAGCAATCGCCGCCCAAATCAGCAGCCTGTGCAGGCGTCAGGGCAATACCGCCCATGAACAACCCCGCAGCAGCCGCAACGGCGAAACGACTGGTCGTCTTCATAAGTCCCCCAATCATTTCAATTATCCCCCAATGCAGATTCGGCTTGTCGCTTGGGAACAACCTATCAATGGAAAAAAATTAAGGCGAGGATGTCAGGCTCAGTTCGTTGTCGAATTTCCACAGGTGTGACGAAATTGATACAGCTATGCTGACCAATAGCGCGAGAGATGCGCAACATCTTGTGGCGGCTGGATATTTGCGTCGAGCTGAGGGCGCCCAACGGGTTCGATAGCGTTCAACGACCGCTTTGCCTTTGCGAGCGGATATTCAGACCGGGACCGGCCAATCTGGCCGGCTCTCGGAGCCTGGTCTCAACCGCTCAAACCCGGGATGAAGCTCTGAAGATCACAGCGCGCGGTCAGCTCCAATAGATGCGGGTTCGGCAGCGTGGATTTTCCTGGCAACATTATGTTGCCGCGGCTCTCGGCGCCGGCGTCAGGCTTTCCCGCGGCAGCAGGTTCAGGCGGATCTAACGCAGACCCATGCCGGCCGAGATAAACAGCGTGTTCAGATCGCTCCCGGCCTGATCGGCGATTGTCATGATGGCAACACCGACGCCAGCAGCGATCAAACCATATTCGATCAGCCTGGCGCCGGATTTTCTCCTGGCGAAACGCAAAAACAGATTTTTCATAACGACTCTCGCTACTACGGTTTTGACGATTCTGGCCCAGACGCCGGGGTCCCTTGCAGCGGAACGCAAAAACGCCGCCAACCGACTTCCCGGCCAACATCACCATGGCCATTAAAATACCGGTTCGCGGCAAAAAGTGAGTCAGGAAACGGTTGCTTTGTGGCGGCACTAAGGAAATGTCGGGATGTGGATTGAAGCATGGCCGGGCAAAGCGGCCCCGGCAATTGTGCAGATGGGGACATGCAAGAGCTTGCCGGGGCCGTAGTCGATACGTCTATAGCTTCGAGTGGCCGTCAGCCGTGCCGAATGACGGGGGCCATCCAAACATGGAAGAGAGCAATGACGGAAGGTCAGAGACAGGCGGCGCTCCCTCCCGACCCCTGGCCGGCAACCACCTTGTTTATCCGGCCACTGAATCGTGGCGAGAGTGCGTTGCGGCACGGCTGCTTTGTGGCGAAATCCCGGCGTTTCCACAAGATTGCGGTGACCGCTGCCGCATCACGCCGGGGCTGCCGATGACCGGTTTGGAATCGTGACCGCGCCCTACAGTACGAAAATCAGTACGCCGGCGACGATGACCGCGATGCCGACAAATTCTGGCGCATTGAGTTTTTCGCGGAAATAAAGGTGCGAGATGATCAGCGTGAAAATCGTCTCCACCTGACCGACCGCTTTCACATAGGAGGCGTTCTGGATCGTCATGGCCGTGAACCAGCAAATCGAGCCGAGCGCGCTGGTGAAGCCGATGATGCTGCAGATGCGCCAGTCGGGAAACATGGCGGCGAGGCCGTGCGGCTCGCGCACGCCCAGCCAGAGGCCCAGCCCGGCGACCTGAAGGCCGGTCACGGCGACGACGGTGCAGCCGGCGCGCATCAGGAATCCGCCGCTTTCCAGTGACAGGCTGGCCTCGCGCAGAAACAGATAGGACAGGCAGAAGCCGAGGCCCGAGGCCAGGCCGACGATCGTCGACTTGAGACCGGGCACGCCATCGCTCTCGCTTGCGACGAAGAAACCTTTCCCGCCGGCGCGGGCGATGGAAATCATGATCACGCCGGCCACGGTGAGCGCGATGGCCGCCCAGCCGCTTCCCGTTATGACCTCGGAAAAGAGCGGGATGCCGATCAGCGCCGTCATCATGACATCGGTCTTGGTGAGGGTCGTTCCGACCACGAAATTGCGCAGGGTGAACAGCTGAATGAGAAACACCGTCGCGGCGACCTGGGAAACCGAGGCGCCGATGGAATGCAGAACGAAGGGCCAGTTGAAATCCGGCCAGGGCTCGCCGGTTCCCGTCTTCACCGCCCACAGATAGACGAGCAGAAAAGGCATGCCGAATATCGAGCGGACATAGGTCGTCACCATGGTCGACAGCCGCTGGTTCAGGCTCTTCTGGCCAGCGGTGCGGACCGCCTGCATCAGGGCGCCAAGGACACTTATGGGGATCCAGATAAGTTCCATGAAAGACGGGTCCGCTTGGCAGGTCAGCCAGACGAGCACAGCGCGCCTCTTGGCGCGATCCTGACTGTCAGATGCTCTTAATGGGTTTGCGCCGCGATGCCAATGCCTTACCTTTTCTCCCGCGACAGGACAGGGAGAGAGTCGTTTGAGTGAAACAAAGACAATCGGCTTCGTCGGCGTCGGCAATATGGGCGCGCCGATGGTGCGCAATCTGGCGAAAGCCGAGATACCGGTTCTGGCCTTTGATTTGGACCGGCAAGCGCTGGCGCGCGTCACCGGCGGCAGCAATCTGGTGACGGCGGCGGCAAGTCTCGCCGAGGTCGGCGCGAAATGCGCCACCGTCATCACCATGCTTCCCACCGGCGCCAATGTGCGTGACGCGGTGCTGGGCGAGGGCGGCATCGCCTCGAAAATGGCCGAGGGCGGCATTATCGTCGATATGAGCTCATCGGAGCCGACGGGTACGGTGGCGCTGGCAAAGGAGCTTGAAGCGCGCGGGCTTCATCTCATCGACGCGCCCGTCTCCGGCGGCGTGCCGGGCGCGGTCAACGCCACGCTGGCACTGATGACCGGCGGGGAGGATGCGCCGGTGGCCCGCGTCGAAGGCGTGCTGAACGCCATGGGCAACATTTTCCGCACCGGTCCGGTGGGCTCGGGCCACGCCGCCAAGGCGCTCAACAATTTCCTGTCGGCGGCGTCCCTGGCGGCAACCAGCGAGGCGCTGCTCGTGGCGCTCAAATTCGGTCTCGATGGCGCGGCCATGGCCGATATCTGGAATGCGTCGACCGGGCGTTCCAATGCTACCGAGAACAAGCTGCACCAGCATATTTTGAACCGGAAATTCGCCGCCGGGTTCACGCTGAAGCTGCTGAACAAGGATGTGGGGATCGCGCGCTCGCTCGCTGAGCAACTCGATGTCCGGACGGATACGCTCGACCGGGTGAGCGCTCTTCTTGGCGACGCTCTCGAGGAGCTCGGCGATGAGGCCGACCACACCGCGCTTTACAAATATCTTGAAGGGATCTCCGAAGGGCGCGACGGCGGGAAGGCGGACAGGTGAGCCGGGCAACTGAAACCTATGAGGTTTTCGCGCTCGAATATGGGCGCATGGAACGCGCCTCCCGCGACTTCTACCTGTTTTTTCCAGATCCGCATGAGGGGCCGCGGCCAATCGCCTATTATCTTTGGGTTATTCGCAACGCGAAACGCACCATCGTGGTCGATCTCGGCTTCGACAAGCGCTCCGGCGATGCACGCGGGCGCGTCATGCTGCGCGAGCCGATGGCGGCGCTTGGCACCATCGGCGTCGAGCCGGACGCCGTCGAGACCGTCATCATCACCCACATGCATTACGACCATGCCGGGCACGGCCCCGAATTCCCCAATGCGGAGTTCATAGTGCAGGAGCGCGAAGTCGCCTATTGCACCGGCAAGCCGATGCGCTACCCGCCGCTCAGGCGCTCCTTCGACATTGAGCATGTGACCGACATGATCCGGGCGAATTTCAGAGGCGCGGTGCGCTTCGTCGATGGCGATCAGGAGGTCGCGCCGGGCGTCTCGGTGCATCTCATCGGCGGCCATTCGGGCGGCTTGCAGGTGGTACGGGTGGAGACGGACAAGGGGCCGCTGGTGATCGCCTCCGACGCGGCCCACTTCTACGATACGGTAACGGAAGGCAACCCCTTCACGATTATCGTCAATCTGCCCGAAATGTGCGCTGGCTGGGAGCGCATCTTCGAGCTCGGCGCGGAACCGGGCCGCGTCATCCCCGGCCACGATCCCCTGGTATCAGAGCTTTACCCCAAACATCCGGACGATGCGATGAGCCTCGTGCTGTCGGACGGCCCCGTGGCCGAGACGCCTTGGGAGGCGTGGAAGAAGGGGAGGTGAGGGGGCGGTAACTCCGCCTGAGGCTCCCGCCGAAGCGGAAGCCTCCTGCCTATTCCCGGCCTACGGGTCAAGGCCCTGCCGCTGATTGAAATTGCGATGGCGTTTGTCCTGGTAGTAGCCGCCCTGATTGTAGTGCCGCGTCGGCGGATAATAGTCCCGGTAGCGGTCCCGCCTGTAATAGTCCGGGGCTCGCCTGACGTGGCCCCGGTAGCGGTGACGGCGATCGTAATAGTAAGGGTCGGGCGCATATCGGTCGCGCTCGTAATAGTCGTGCCGTCTGTGGTGCCTGCCCGACTGGGAGGCGATGATCGCGCCAAGAGCGATACCGGCAATGATCGCCGGCACGTGGTCGTTGCGGGCGTGAGCCTGCGGTGCGGCGGCGAGCGCGCCGATCGAAACGGCGGCGGCAATGGCGACGCCCTTCAGAAGTGACTTTTGCATGGGACTGTTCCCCTTCTCGCGTGGCTCGCCCGCGGGCGGGCGGCCGGTTTCTCCGCGGCTCCGGTCGCTCGGGACGTTTCCGCCCGCCGATCCGGCGCTTGTCAAAGCTGTTACTGTGCCGGTGAGGGAAATCCGTCGGCCAAAATCCGATTCAAGGATCGATTGCAGCGGCTCCAGCTGCGACCGGATGCCGCTACTGCCAGCTTTGCGGGCAAGACGGGCAGCCCAGCGCGCGTTCGCGCGCCTGAATCTGCTTCACCCGGCTCCACTGATAGCCCGTCAGTTCGCCATAAGGGGGGAAACAATTTTTGCCCCAGACCCGTCGGCCGCAGCCTTTGAAGCAATAGCCCCTCTGGGCGAAGATGGCGTTGCGCTGATACCACAAATCGTAGCACATGCCCGCTTCCGCCCGGGTCGCGGTGCCGACCATTCCGCCATAGGCGGAGAGGAGGAGCGTGGCGCCGGCGAGCGCGATGCCGGTAATCCTGCGCAATGTGTCATACATCGTCGTGCATTCCTGGTTTTGGCGCGAAACGCCATACCACCCAGAGACGGCGCTGAGGGCCGCAAGCAAGCCGGTGCGGCTGATTGCACACCCTGGATGGATAACGGCCCGCGCGTGTTGCCTCATTATGCCGATAACGTATGCCGGCCCGCGCGCGGGCCTCAATGATCCAGGTCAAAACCGCGTCGTAAAACCGCCTGGATCCTGAAGGGTAGGACCCTAATAGATCACCGCTTCGCCGGAGCCGCCGTCGACCGCGATGCACTGGCCGGTGATCATGTCCGCGAGCGGCGAGCAGAAGAACAGAACCGCCGACGCGATGTCCTCGGGCCGGATCAGCTTGCCTAACGGAATGTCGCCCGTGCGCTTGGCGATGACCGCGTCGATATCGCTTCCCGCCTCCTTCGCCTCGCGCTCGAAAATCTGCATGATGCGTTCCGTCGCGGTGTAGCCGGGATGGACGCAATTGACGGTCACATTGTGCCGCGCCGCATAGCCGGCGAACTGTTTGGTGAAATTGGCGACGCCCGCATTGACCACGCCGTTAGTCATCCGAAACGGTGCGACGATCCGGGCCGTCATGCCGCCGATATTGACGATGCGCCCGGCGCCCGCTTTCTCCATATGTTTCAGCACAAGGCGCGCGATGCGGATATAGGCCATCAGCTTGACGTCGATATGGTAGCGGAATTCGTCATCGGTCAATTTGTCGAAGGGCGCGCTCGTCGAGGTCACGGCGTTGTTCACCAGAACATCGACGCGGCCCGCTGCGCCGACCGCCTCCGCCACAAATTTCTCCACATCCTCCAGCCGGCTGACATCGGCGTTATAGGCCCAGGCTTTCACGCCGTGCGCCTCAATATCGTTGGCGGTCTTTTCGAGACTCTCCAGGGTGCGTCCGCAGATCGCCACATGCATGCCTTGGCCCGCGAGCATCAGCGCCACCGTGCGTCCGATGCCCCGGCTGCCCCCTGTTACCAGTGCCACCTTGTCTGTCAGTCCGAAGTCCATCGGTGCGCCCCTTGCGATCCGTCGCCGCTCTTCTTGTGTATCAGGGGCAGGAGTATATCAATGCAGCATCGCCATGCCGTCAGCTGGCTTACATTGGCCTCGCAAGCCCGGGCCTCCAAGCGGCGCGCCCGATGCCGCGGCTGCCGCTGGCGACCGGCGCCACCTTGTCCTTCAGGCGGTAATCGATTGCTCCGCCCCTCCCGGGCCCCGCGGGGCCGGTATCCCTATATCCCGTTGCCGGGACTATGCCATGTAACGGTTTGATGGATGCTCAAGCGGGCCGATGCAGAAGGGCGTTGGCTGCGCGCGGAAAGTCCGAGTCCGACCCAAAACGGACATCCGGGCGAAACTCCTCACCAGAGGTCAGAAACGGTCTACAAAAGAAACCGTCAGGATAGCCGCACGTGAAAGAGGACGATACTCGCGTGAAGGCCGCCAGGCGGCCTAAGCGACCTTTGAGCCGACCTGCCTTGATTGATCGGGACCGGTAATGGGCAGGCGAACAGTGAAGGTGCTGCCATCGCCCTTGCGGCTCTCGATCTTGATCGACCCGTCATGCATCTCCACCAGATCCTTGGCCAGGTTGAGCCCGATGCCGGTTCCGGCAGTACCGGTCGATGTCTCGGCCCGGAAGAACCGCTCGCCGATTCTAGGAAGTTCTTCTTCATCGATGCCGAAACCATGATCGCGTACCGAGATCATAACCCGCTGCCCCTCCGTCCACGCATTGACCGCGATATCGGGTGCATCCGGCGCATATTTCACTGCGTTGGAGAGCAGGTTGGTGAACACATGTTCCAGAGAACTGGTATCGGCCTGTATCGTCTTGGGAAGACCGGTCAGATCGCTGGAGATAACATGAGTGGGAGAGATTTCCTGCTGGTGCGCGCAAGCCTCGCTCACGACTTTTCCGATATCGCAGGCTTCAAACTCGACCTTTAACTTTCCTTCGTGCATGCGGGCTGCGGCAAGCGTGCTCTCCATCAACTGGGTCATACGTTCCACCGCCGCTCTGATCTTGTCGGCCCTGTCAACGGCGTCCTCAGGTGTCAAGCTGTCCGCCCGGCGCTTCAGCCGTTGGGCGTTGCCATCGATAACGGCCAGCGGCGTGCGGTACTCGTGGCTCACCATGGAAACGAACTGGCGCTGTTGTTGGTTCAGTTCCTTTTCCTTGGCGAGGGATTGTTTGAGCTCTTCCGCTTTGATCTTCAAACCCTCGGTTGCCGTATTGACCAGCTCTTGCAGATTGTCGCGGTGCCGAATGAGTTCCTTCTCCGCGCGCTTGCGTTCGGTGATATCGACCGCGACGGTGCCAAGACCGATAATCGATCCATCTGGCGATTTGACGGGAAACTTGATTAGCAGCCGGTTGTAGAGTTGGCCGTCCTGCGGGCGCTTGACGTTAATCTCGCTTTCGTAGGCCTCTCCGGTTTTCAGCACCACTTCTTCAGCGGCAGTCAGGGTCTTAACGCCGAAGGCGTCGGCCTGGAACTCGTCGGCCTTTTTGCCGATAACTTTTTCTGCGGACCAGCCCCACCATTCCTCATAACGCTTGTTGGCAAACAGGTAGCGGCCCTCGACATCCTTCAGGTTCAGGCAAACCGGCGAGTGGTCGCAGATCGCGCGAAATCGGGCCTCACTTTCCATCAGTGCCTTCTCGGCTCTCCTGCGTTCCGTTACGTCCTCGTGGGTGGTGACACAGCCGCCCTCGGGCATCGGCTGGAAGGCGATTGCAATTGCCCGTCCATCGCTGAGTTCTTGAATCTTGCTCTCACGCACGCCGCTATTGGCCCAACCGAGCCGTTCGGCGAGGTATTCATCCGGGCTTCCGTCGACGAACAAACCGTTTGCAATGCGATATTCGATGACTTGCCGCAGCGTGGTTCCCGGCTTCACCTGCTCAGGCGTCAGTCCGTACAGTGATAGGAAGCGCACATTGTAGACAATGATGCGCTGATCCGCGTCGAACATGCAAAGGCCCTGGGACATATTGTCGATCGCGGCATGGAAATGTTTGTTGATGTTGATTCTTTTTTTTAGCTCCGAGGAAAATTCCCGCCACCGCCTATAAGCATACCAGGCGAACGCCATAGTGCCTGCGGTAAGAGCAAGCATAATTTCATCCAATTCTAAATTTTCTTTGGATTTGATCCAACTATATATTAATTCAGTTAAATCGAAATACACCAAGAACACGAAAATAAATAACAAAATCCCTGTTAATATAAAAAAATCTCGCCTTGAATTGCTCGTTATTTTGATAATAGATTTCATTATACAATATTCATACTATGGATCTAGGGATTATTATTCTCAGGCCAAATTCGTGTGCATGTCGCGCGTCCAAGCAATACAAATTAGGCGGTCCGGCTTTACAATCTGTGAACTGGCCGCTCTTTCAAAGGGGTCATGTTCGAGGGTCAAGCAAGCGCCCCTCAGACGTTGGCTGAGGTCCGCTAGCGGCACATCCTGAAAGTTCCGGCCTGCGCTGTTTGAAGTCTTGCGCCAGATCGCCGGGGGGCCCGGACAATTTGCGGCGTCACAGGGCGGGAAGCGGTTTGCGCCGCTGAATACAGGACTGGAACTTTTTCATAAATCCTTCCGGGTCCTTGTCCATGTCCGCGATATGTCCCTGCGCAAGCGTATGGATGCCGTGGCGGGTCGTATAGACGGCCGGCAGGTCGCGTTCCTTCGCGGTCTTGACCCAGAGCGTCATGGCCTCGCAAACCGCGTCGGGAGCCAGTGCATTCGGCTGTTCCTCGTTGCGGAACAGGACCCTGGATTTCGAGGGTATGTCATGTCTCAACTCGACCCGGATGCGCTGGGCGATATAGGGACCGGCGCCAAAATGCGCGCCGAGTATTTCGTCCGCATAAAGCACGCCCTTGAACCCGCGGTTGTCGCTGGGCAGCGAGCGCCAGAAGTCTTCCTGTATCCGCGCCGTGTTGGCATAGGTGGGCGAGCGCCGGTAGGTGACATAGGCGGCGATCACCAGGCCCAGAACCAGCGCGGCGGCGATCACCGCGCCCCAGCTCCTGTCATTCAGCACGCTTTCAAGATCGACGCGCTCGAAATTCAGAAAGCCCACTCTGGCCCATGCCGGGGCGCCGGTAAACAGGACTGACACCGAGATGCAAAGACCGGCGAGCCGATTGCGGTTTTGGCCTGTCATAAAGAGGTTCATGGCTGAAACGCACCCTTCCTCCCCCGGTCATAGGATCGAATATGGGGTTTGCCGGCCCGGCTGTGTAGGGGGTCTTGCATTCCCGCCCCATCCGGCTCACATTAGGTGCACGAGTTCCAAGGGGCGCCGGAGCGTACCGGCTGAGATCGATCCGATCCTGATCGAGCACCCTTCGAACCTGACCCGGGTGATGCCGGCGTAGGGATCGGAACCAGCGTATGTCCCCCCGCCGCTTTCACCGAGAGGTTATGAAGCTGCCGCCCTTTGCGAGGCGCAAAAGGCGAGGAGTGCCCGCGAGGGCACGACCGGGAACAAAAATGGAAACATCTCAACTGATCGCCAAATATATCGGGCCAGTGATGCTCGTGGCGGCGCTTTCCGGTCTGCTGAACAGCAAGCAGATGATGGCGATTTTCGAGGATTTCATCAAAAGCCCGGCGCTGATCTTTATCGCCGGCATCATGGCGCTGGTGATGGGCCTGACCCTCGTGATCTTCCATAATCGCTGGGTGGCGGACTGGAGTGTGATCATCACCATATTCGGCTGGATCGGGATTGCCGGCGGCATTCTGCGCATGGCGTTTCCGATGATAGCCATCGAGACCGGCAAGTGGATGCTGGGTCGGAAAAAGATGCTGGCCGTCATCGCCGTGCTCAACTTGGCTCTCGGCGCATTCCTGACCTACAAGGGCTACATGGCCTGAAGGTTTTAGAGAAATAACAAGAGGCGAGGAGGGCCGTCAGGCCCGACAGGGAGCACAAGCAATCAAGAGGCGAGGAGTGCCGAAGGCACGACCGGGAGCACAAACAAACAAGAGGCGAGGAGGGCCGTCAGGCCCGACAGGGAACACAAACAAGAGGCGTGGAGGGCCGTCAGGCCCGACAGGGAAGGTCAAAATGAACAAGCACACGCGTGAAGAAGAGCTGATGCGGCCCGAGGTCACCACAGGCCCGCTGCGGGCGAGCAGCAAGGTCTACACGTCTCCGCAAGGCCATGACGATGTGCTTGTGCCGATGCGCGAGATAGAGCTGAGCGATCCGGACGAGCCCACCTTCCGCGTCTATGACACGTCGGGCCCCTATACGGACCCGGACGCGGCCATCGATGTCGAGAAGGGGCTTGCACCGCTGCGCGCGGCATGGATCGCTGAACGCGGCGGGATGGAAGAATATAAAGGCCGCGACATCAAGCCGGAAGACAATGGCAATGTCTCGGGCAAGCGTCTGGCGCGCGATTTTCCAAGCAAGCGCAAGCCGCTGCGCGGCCTCGACGGCCATCCCGTCACGCAGATGGAATTCGCCCGCGCCGGCATCGTCACCCGGGAGATGGTCTATATCGCCCACCGGGAAAATCTCGGGCGCTCGCAAGCCCGCGAGGAAGCGGCGGCCAGGGTCGCCGACGGCGAGAGCTTCGGCGCCGACATCCCCGAATTCATCACCCCTGAATTCGTGCGCGACGAGGTCGCCCGGGGCCGCGCCATCATCCCGGCCAATATCAACCATCCCGAAATCGAGCCGATGATCATCGGCCGCAATTTCCTGGTCAAGGTCAACGCCAATATCGGCAACTCGGCCGTCTCGTCTTCGGTCGAGGAAGAGGTCGAGAAAATGGTGTGGGCGACGCGCTGGGGCACCGACACGGTGATGGACCTCTCCACGGGCCGCAACATCCACAACACGCGCGAATGGATTTTGCGCAACTCTCCCGTCCCGATCGGCACCGTGCCGATGTATCAGGCGCTGGAGAAATGCGACGGCGACCCGGTCAAGCTCACCTGGGAGCTCTATCGCGACACGCTGATCGAGCAGGCCGAGCAGGGCGTCGACTATTTCACCATCCATGCGGGCGTGCGGCTGAAATATATCCACCTCACCGCCGAGCGCGTCACCGGCATCGTCAGCCGCGGCGGCTCGATCATGGCCAAATGGTGCCTGCATCATCACCGCGAGAGCTTCCTCTATGAGCATTTCGCCGACATTTGCGACATCTGCCGCCAATATGACGTGTCCTTCTCGCTGGGCGACGGGCTGCGCCCCGGCAGCCAGGCCGACGCCAACGACGCGGCGCAGTTCGCCGAACTCGAAACGCTCGGCGAGCTGACCAAAATCGCCTGGGACAAGGGCTGTCAGGTGATGATCGAGGGGCCGGGCCATGTGCCGCTGCACAAGATCAAGGTCAATGTCGAGAAGCAGCTTGAGATTTGCGGCGAGGCGCCCTTCTATACGTTAGGCCCGCTGGTGACCGACATCGCGCCGGGCTACGACCACATCACGTCGGGCATCGGCGCTGCCATGATCGGCTGGTTCGGCACGGCGATGCTTTGTTACGTCACGCCGAAGGAACATCTGGGGCTGCCCAACCGCGACGATGTGAAGGTCGGCGTCATCACCTACAAGATTTCCGCCCATGCCGCGGATCTCGCCAAGGGCCACCCGGCGGCGCAGGCGCGCGACGACGCGCTGTCGCGCGCGCGCTTCGACTTCCGCTGGGAGGACCAGTTCAATCTCGGCCTCGACCCCGACACTGCCGTGCAATATCACGACGAGACCCTGCCGAAGGACGCGCACAAGGTGGCGCATTTCTGCTCCATGTGCGGCCCGAAATTCTGCTCCATGAAGATCACCCAGGACGTGCGGGATTATGCCGCCAAGTTGAACGATCAAGAGGCGTGGAGCGCCGAAGGCGCGACAGGGACGGAAAAAGAAATTCAGGAGGGCATGGCGCAGATGTCGGTGAAATTCCAGGCGATGGGCGATCAGGTCTATGTGGATGCGGAAGAAGCGAAGGCCGAGGCCGTGAAGGCCAGCAACGAGACGTTGAAGGGTGCGCCGGCGGCGGAGTAGCCTGTACGCACACCCTGCGGCAGCGTGTCTCTTTAAAGCGCCGCGATTGGTATATAACTGCTGTGGGAGAGCACACAGTTAGGGCCCCAAAAGGAGAGAAGGCACATGCGCGCCAAAACGATTGATGTTACCCCGCACAGGGCCGCCCTCGTCGCGGGGCTCGCCTTTGCGCTTCTCATCGCCGCCGCCGGCGCGGCTTTCGCCGGATACAGCCCGCGCGGTATCGCCGATCTGCTCTATTCGAAGGGCTATTACAATATCGAAATAACCGATATCGACGATGACGAGTATGAAGTCCTCGCCTGCCGGGGCGGCTGGCTTTACGAGATCGAGATCAAGCGCAACGGGCGCATCGACGATATCGACCGGGAAGGACGCTGCGGCCCGGCCCAAGCGCACCGCGGGAGCCACCGCCGCGAGGTGCATGTGGAGGCGCCCTTTACCGGCGTGCATGTGGGCAAACGCGGCGTGCATGTGCGCGCGCCCTTCGTCGATCTCCACATCCCCCGGAGGTGAGGGGCGGGGCGTGTGCCGCAAATTCCGCGGGATTACGGTGACAGTTTACTAAATATGCCAGCCTAAACCCTTCTCCCAGCCGATCTTGTCCGGCCGAATGTCCCCCTATCCCTCTTGGTTTACAGCTCACGGCTATTCCGGCCTTTGGCCGGGCCTCCGCGAGGGCGCCCTGACCGGGCGGCGCGCAGTCGCGCTTGCCTCGCTGCGCTCGGTTGCAGAGAGTTATGGCAAGGCCGTGCCATATTGCTCCAAACCGACCGGAGGGAGGCAAGGCCGACGGGCCGCCGCGCCTTATGGCGCGCCCTCGCGGAGGCCCGAGCCCGAAGGGCGAGGATTAGCCGTGAGCGATAAATCCAAGCCAACCGCATAACGCCACACCGAGGCGCAGCCGAGGCAAGGCCGACTGGCCGCCGCGCCTTATGGCGCGCGTCCGCGCAGGCCCGAGCCCATAGGGCGAGGAACAGCCGTGAGCGATAAACCAAAGCCAACCCGCATAACGCCACACCGAGGCGCAGCCGAGGCAAGGCCGACTGGCCGCCGCGCCTTATGGCGCGCGTCCGCGCAGGCCCGAGCCCATAGGGCGAGGACCAGCCGTGAGC
>JAJFHO010000099.1 GCA_021775575.1 Hyphomicrobiales bacterium | reverse complement strand
TAAGCACCCGTGCCACGTCCTGGCCTTTCGCGTGCGCCGCCGCCATTTCCGCAATGATCTCGTCGAGGGTCATGGGGGCCGTATCCAGCACCCGCGCGTCTGCTGGAGCCGCCGCAACCACCTCCTTGGGAACAAGCGATCCGGCATAGAGGCAGACAGGGCAGCGGCGGATGAAGGCAAGACCGCGCACGGTGATAAGATCCGGTGCGCCGGGTCCCGCGCCGATGAAGTGAACGGTCATGGGGCCGGTTCCTTCGCCTCATAACCGCGCGGCGTGTAAATGCGTTCAGGTTTGTGCGTCGCGATGCGCCGCGTCGCCGATGATCCGACAATGACGATGCTCAGCATGTCCACCATTTCGGGATCGAAGTCCGCCAAAGCCACGGTGGTGATCATTTCTTCCGGTCGCCCGAGGCTCGCGGCAATGATGACCGGCGTGCTGCCAGGCCTTTCGCCGCGCAAAATGGCGATGGCATCGACAAGCTGATTGCGGCGGCGGCGCGACTTCGGATTGTAGAGCGCGACGACAAAATCGCCTTGCGCCGCGGCGTGCAACCGCTTCTCGATCGCCTCCCAGGGAGTGAGCAGATCGGACAGGGAAATGGCGCAGAAATCATGCCCGAGCGGCGCGCCGGCGCGCGCGGCCGCCGCCTGAAGCGCCGAGATACCCGGCGCGACGGTAATTTCCACCCGGTGGGCAGCATCGGAAACCGGCGCACCGGAAGAGCCTGTGTCCAGCAACTCGAAGACGAGGCTCGCCATCGCGTAAATGCCGGCATCGCCGGAGCAGATGAGCGCCACCTCCCGGCCCTCGCCCGCCAGCTCCAGCGCATGGCGCGCGCGTGCCTCTTCCTCGCCAAGATCGAAGCGATGTTCGCGTCTCTCGCCGGCCAGATCCGATACCAGATCGAGGTAGAGCCCATAACCGACCCAGTCGGTGGCGGCGCGCAGGAGCGAAACCGCTTCCGCGCTGCGCCATGGTTCGCCCCCGGGGCCAATGCCCACGACCGAAAGACGCCCGCGCGCGCGGCCCGTCGACGCGGCGTCGAGCAGGGCAGCGCCCAAGGCCAGTGCACAGGTTGCGCGCGCCGATTTTGTTTTCTCGACAACGAGACCGCCCTGTAATCCAACGCAGGCCAGCGCGGCGCCCTCCGCTACGCCGGGGCAGCCCACTTCGCGCATCACCACATCGGAGGGGTTTTTGAGACGCGGCGACTGATTGTTCAGCTCATCGGCGGCAAAGAAACGAGCGGGCACATCAAAATGGCCGGCAAGCGCGTGAACCGCCGCTTCATCGGCCTTGAGGTCCAGCGAGGCGACGAGGCCGATGGCCTCCGGCGCCAGCTTATGGGCCTTGAGGGTTTGCTCGGCCAGATCGATCAATTCACTCGGCTCGCAGCCACGTTCGCACCCGACGCCGAGCGCAACGGATTTGGGGTGATAGACGAGCCGCGCGGATGAGCCTTCCGCAACAGTGGGACTGACGGCCAACTCGATTTCACCATCCTCGCCCAGAGGCAAATCCGATTTCTCCAGCCAGGGAGCATCGCCGGTGATGCGCGCCTTCGCACCGGCAAGCAGGGCCGCCATGGCATCTTTTGCATGTTCCGGGTTGGCGAGCGTCCATCCTTCCGGCGGGGCATCCAGCGCCACGCCGAAACGCAGATCGCCCGCGGTTGTGATGGCAGGCGAGACCTTCAACAATTCGGCAATCCGGCGGGCGAGCGCATTCGCCCCGTGGTGCCCGCCAAGCAGCGGTACGACCGCCGAGCCGTCCTCGGCCACGGCGATGACGGACGGTTCTGCCTGCTTGTCGTTCAGCAAGTGCGCGAGCGAGCGGATCAATATGCCGGACGCGCAGACGCCGACAATGGGCCGGCCTTCGCGGAACAGACTTGCAAGATGCTCTGACGCACTGGCGAAAGTGACGTCGGCGCCCGGCACGCGCTGCCTCAGCCCATGAATTTCCGGCTGGTCGAGAGCGGGTTTGATGCGCATCGCGGTCTCACATCCCGATGGCCCCAGCACGACGATGGCGGGATGTCGTTTCATAAGAGTTCGCTCCGCCTGACAAGGATGGTCGAGAAATAGGGAGCGTCCTTCTCCGGCGCATCTTCAAGGGCGATAACGCGTTCACGTTCGCCGGTGGCGCCTTCAAGGATTGTGGCGCGGTCGGCAAGCCCCAGCGCACGCAGCACATCGCGCACCTTTTCGAAATGCCGCCCGACCTTGACGATCGCCACCGCGTCCGCGCCCGCGAGCGCCGTTTTCAAGGCGTCCCGATCAAGCGTCGCGGGCACGACGCAGAGCACGTCGTTGCGCCCGGCAAGGGAAACATGAGTCCGCGCGGTGCAGGCCGAGAGCGAGGTGACGCCGGGCACGACTTCGATCTCATGATCACGCCCGAGCCGCGCCGCCAGATACATGAAGCTGCCATAGAAGAGCGGATCTCCGACGCACAGGTAAGCAACGTTTCGTCCTGCATGCAGATGCTCAGAAATGGTGCCAGCGGCGGCGTCATATGCGGCGCGCGCGGGCTCCCGCTCCACTTTCATGGGGATAGGGACGGGAAGTTCGCTGACGCCTTCGGGGATGACATCAGACGCGATTTCGCGGGAACGGCTGTCGCCGGCCCCATTCACCGGATAGGCCATCACATCCGCTGCGCGAATGATCTCGCATGCCTTGAGCGTCAGCAGTTGGGGGTCTCCCGGACCAACGCCGACGCCATAAAGAATTCCCGTGCCTGCCACCACACTCACTCCTTCGTCCCGCGCCACTGGGTTACAGCCATGCGGGGCTTGAGTGCGCGGCGCGACCCGATAGTCGTCACATGCGAGACGTCTATGCGCACAAGCTCGCCGCCATGTGCCTCATGGCGCGCCGCGAGCGCGGCTTCGCCTTCCAGTGTCACCGCATTGGCGACAAGCCTTCCGCCCGGCGGCAGCGCCGACCAGCAGGTCTCGAACACGCGACCATTGCCGACGGCGCCTCCAAGGAATAGCGCTGTTGGTGCCGTGTGACCCGCAAGCGTGTGCTCCACATCGCCGGCGACGATTTCCAGTCCCGGTACGCCGAGAGCGGCGGCGTTTTCCGTAATTATTTTGATACGAGCCTCGTTTCGCTCAAATGCAATCGCTCGCGCGCCTTGCGCGGCGCGCATCCACTCGATGGCAACCGAGCCGCAGCCCGCGCCGACATCCCAAAGAAGAGCGCCGGGCGCGGGCGCGAGGGCGGCCAGCGTAATAGCGCGGACTTCCCGCTTGGTGAGTTGGCCATCGTGAGCGAACGCATCATCCGGCAGACCAGGCCCGCGGGGCAGGATCCTCGCATCCGGGCCGGCCACGCACTCTATGGCAAGTGTATTAAAATGAGCGAAGTCGCGGCCTTCGCACTCATCAGCCAACAGTGAGACGATACGTTCATCGGCACCGCCCATATGTTCCAGTACCGTCAACACGCTTTCGCCAAACCCGCGCGTCCTTAGGGCTTCGGCAACCTCCTGCACGGTCGCGCCGCTGCGCGTCAGCGCCAGAAGTTTGGCGCCAGGCTGAATAAAGGGCTGCAGCAAGGAGACGGGCCGGCCATGGAGTGAGAGGGTTTGCACTTCCTGCAACGCCCATTTGAGCCGCGCGGCGGCGAGGGAGAAAGCCGAAGGCGCCGGAATGACTGTGATTTCGTCTGGCGGGAATGAGCGGGCCACCGTGGCGCCGATGCCGTAATGCATGGGGTCGCCGGTGGAGAGGACAATAACGTTCCGGCCTTGCCAGCTTTTAATATTCGCAAGCATGTCGTCGATGGGCGACGTCCAGTTGTAGGTTTCCTGCGCGGCCAAGGCGGCGCGATTCAGGATACGCTCCGGCCCAACGACAATCTCGGCTGCCTCTATGAGCGCGCGAGGTCGCTGTGCAAGTCCCTCCAGGCCGTCATCCCCAACGCCGATTATGGTGAGCCAGGCGCTCACCGGCCCAACCCCAGCGCGATGGCATTGAGCGCGGCCGCCGCCATGGCCGACCCGCCTCGGCGCCCGAGCAGCGTGAGAAAGGGCACGCTGCGCGGATTGTTCGCCAGCTCCTCCTTGGATTCCGCCGCGCCGACAAATCCGACGGGCGTGGCGATAATCGCGGCGGGCTTGCCGGCCCCGCCATCCAAAAGCTCCAGCAGGGCGAACAGCGCAGTGGGGGCATTGCCAATGACAATCACAGATTGCCCCAGCTTGTCCGCCCAGAGGGAAACGGCAGCGGCGGAACGCGTGGTCGCCTGATTGGCCGCGAGTTCAGCTGTGCGGGCGTCGTTGAGCGTGCAAATAACCTCGTTGCCGGCGGGCAAGAATTTCCGCGTGACAGCGGCGCTCACGGCCTCGCAATCGGCCAGGACAGGCGCGCCTGCTTCAAGGGCCGCGCCCGCCCGCTCCGCAATACTCTCGTCAAAGCGCAGATCATCGGCGAGATCGGTCATGCCGCAAGCGTGGATCATGCGCACGGCAATGCTCTCGAGCGAAACAGGTAGCGCGGCGAGATCGGCTTCAGCACGGACGGTTTGGAAGGACGCGTCATAGATCGCCTGGGGGTCTTTCAGATACTCCAACGCCACACGCTTCCCCGCTCACTTCAGTGTTTTCGGCCCCAGCGGATGGTCCGCATGGGGATAGGGGTGGTGGCCATGGTCGTGCGCGTGATCATGAGAATGCTCATGCTCGTGGGAATGCCCATCATCATGGGAATGGGCGTCGCCGGTGCCGATGCCTTCCACATGATGGTGATGGCTTTCCTGATCCAGCCCCACCTGATCCTCAAAACCGAGGACTTGCGTGCGATATTTGCACACCCCGCAATTCATCGCCGTATCGCCGGTCAGGATTTGCTCGACCCGTTCCTTGAAAGTGTCGATCAGCAAGGGGTGGTCGTTGAGATAGGGCGCCTTGATGAATTCGATATCACGGTGGCGTTCAGCAACCCGGTCGGTGTGCTCGTAAATGCGCTGGACGAGAATCCCGGTGAAGAGAAAGTAAGGAAACACGATGATGCGTTTGAAACCGAGCTTTGCCACATGCTCAAGCCCGGGCTCCACCAGCGGGAATGTGACGCCCGAATAGACCGTCTCTCCCCAGCCAAAGCCAAAGCCCTCCCACAACTGCCGCATAACCTTCGCGATGTTGCCATTGGCGTCCGGGTCGGACGTGCCGCGCCCGACGACAACCAGCATGGTTTCGTGCAACGGCACATCATCGCCCGCCGCGTCCAGCGCTTCCTGGATGCGCGCGCCGGCGGCCCGGATCACTTTCGGGTCGATGCCGATATCCTTGCCGAACTCTATCGTCACGCCATCGTTTTGCGCCGCGTAGGTATTGAGCACGGATGGAATGTCGTTTTTCACATGCCCGGCGGCGAATAACATACCGGGAACCGCGAGCACGCGGGTGACGCCCTTGTCGCGCAAGCGGTCCAGCCCGTCACGGATGATCGGCGTCGCAAACTCCAGATAGCCATATTCGACCGGCATCTCCGGCAGCAATTCGCGCAGGCCTTCGGCCACCTGGGCAAATTCGCGCACGGCTCCTTCGTCGCGGCTGCCATGGCCGCAGACCATAACTCCAATGCGTTCGCTCATGCTCTAATGCTGCGGTTCAGCTTTAGCGCGCGCCGCCAATGCCGCCCGGGCCCAAACCGCAACGCCAATCACGGCGCAGGCAAGCAGCGCATAGCCGATCAGGTGAGAGTGGCCCTGGCCCTGATCGGCGATATGGCCCGCATGGGCGAAAGCGGTTGCCGGCGTCATCGCCATGGCGGCTGAAAGAACAATCGAACGAAATGTCATGTGAACCTCCTGCAGGTGTTGGGGATAGGCACGCATCGCAGGAGAGACCGGCGCTAGAGAACGCCAGTTGATGATCGCAGCTCCGGAGTTGGCCCCCGATTTGGGTCAACCGCACCGGAATAGCTTTCAGTCCCTTGATGGAACGCTACTATCCAAATTTTGGTACCTGTATGTACCTCTCTCTTAGTCCCTTGTCAGGGAGATTCTCTCCCCGGCAACGGAACCTCTTTAAAACTCAATACCCGTCTGCGCTTTCACGCCGTCACGGAAGGGATGCTTGATCTGGGTCATCTCGGTCACCAGATCGGCAATCTCGATCAACGCGTCCTTGGCGTTGCGCCCGGTCACGACCACATGGGTCATTTCCGGCTTGGCCTGCAAAGTCTCGATGACTTCGCCGAGCGGCAGATAATCATAGCGCAGCACGATGTTGAGCTCATCCAGCAGGATGAGATTGTAGGACGGGTCGGCAATCATCTTTTTCGCTTCTTCCCAAGCGGCTTTCGCGGCGGCGATGTCACGCTGCCGGTCCTGGGTCTCCCAGGTGAAGCCCTCGCCCATGGTCTTGAAGGTCACCAGATCATCGAAGCGATTGAGCACATCGCGCTCGCCGGTTTCCCACGCGCCCTTCACGAACTGAACGATACCCACCTTGTGGCCGTGGCCAAGCGAACGGAACACCAGACCAAAGGCCGCGGTCGACTTGCCCTTGCCCTTGCCGGTGTGGACGATGATGAGGCCTTTTTCCGTCGTCTTGGTGGCAAGGATCTTGTTTCGCGCTTCCTTTTTGCGCCGCATCTTTTCGGTATGGCGGGCGTCGAGTTCCGCCTCGCTCATTTCCGATTTTTTCTTTGTCGTATTCGTCATTCCGCGCCTCCCGCGGCCACGCTATCGGGCTGTTTCAGAAATTGCTGCAAATCATGATAGACGGAGTTTAAACGGGGGGTCCACAAGCTCCTGTCGATCGCCTCGGCAAACCGCGCCATCATCTCTTCCAGTCCATCCGGGTTAACGTCCGAAATAAAATCACGGACGTCCTGATCGGCGATGAAGGCATCGTAAGCCAGCTGAAAATGATGCGCCCGAACCGCACCGGTGGTGGCCGCGAAGGCGAACATATAGTCCACCGTTGCGACGATTTCGAAGGCACCCTTGTAGCCATGACGCATGACGCCGGCGATCCATTTCGGGTTTGCGACGCGCGAGCGGACCACGCGTCCTATTTCATCTTCCAGTGTCCGGATCACGGGGCGTTCGGGCCTTGAATGGTCATTGTGGTAGACCGCCGGGCGGACGCCGGAAACATGTTCAGCCGCCGCCGTCATGCCGCCTTCGAACTGATAATAATCGTCGGAGTCGAGAAGATCATGCTCGCGGTTGTCCTGATTCTGCACCACCGCTTCCAGCTGGCCGAGCCGCTGCGTGAATGCGCCGGGTTCCGCCGCGCCGTCGACGCCCTTGCCATAGGCATATCCGCCCCAGTTGATGTAGCTGTCGGCAAGATCGGCGCGCTCATTCCACATTTGCTCGTCGATCAGGGCCTGGAGCCCGGCGCCGTAAGCTCCGGGCTTTGAGCCGAATATGCGCAAGCCGGAGCGGCGTTTGGCTTCCGCCGCGCTGGCGCCGTCCGCCTCGAAGCCGCGCGCCTCCGCGCGCATGCGCGCGGCAATCGGATTGTCGGCCGGCTCCTCATCGAGCGCGCCGACCGCGCGCACGGCGCTGTCGAAAAGCTCGATCTGGGCAGGAAAGGCATCGCGAAAGAAACCGGAAATCCGCAAGGTCACATCCACGCGCGGACGCGTCATTTTGGCAAATGGGATAATTTCATATCCCGTCACCCGCCAACTTGCCGTATCCCACAGCGGTTTGGCGCCGATCAACGCCAGCGCCTGCGCGATATCGTCGCCGCCGGTGCGCATGTTCGAGGTGCCCCAGACGGTGAGCCCGATCGCGCCCGGCCAGTTGCCATGATCCTGCCGGTGGCGTTCGACCAGCAGCTCGGCCGATTTCTGGCCCAGCGTCCAGGCGGCTGGGGTCGGAATGGAGCGGTTGTCGACAGAGTAAAAATTACGCCCTGTCGGAAGCACGTCCAGACGTCCACGCGTCGGCGCGCCGGAGGGGCCCGGTTCGACAAAACGGCCATCCAGCCCGGCGAGCGCGGAAGCGATTTCGTTCGTTGCCGATTGGCGCAGGGCCGGACGAACCACGTCTTCGATTTCACTCAAAACCGACCGCGTGGCGGACCAGCCGGGCGCGCAAGCCGCTAGGCCTTCAACCAACCGGGCCGCCAGCAATTCCAGCCGTTCGATCGTATCGCCCTGCGTTCGCCAGGGTGCGGAATCAATCCCGACGAGGGCGCTCGGTTTGGCGCCGGTCCACGGCGCTCCCATTTCACAATCCAACGGATCGAATTTCGCAAAACCAAGATCGCCCGCGAGCGCACGGATCAGCGACTTGTCCGGGCCCTCGCCAAGACCGCGCGGCACGCGGGTCAGCGCAACCAGCAGATCGGTTTCAAGCCGGCCCTCCGGCGCGGTGCCGAGAATATGCAGACCATCGCGAATCTGCGCCTCTTTAAGCTCGCAAATATAGGTATCGAGCTTTTGCAGCGCGGCGCTCTCATCGTCGCTCCCCGCGATGCCGGCATCGGCGTCGAGACCGTTGGCGCGGATCAACTCGAAAATATGCTCGCGCAGCAAAGCGATGCGCCGTTCGTCGAGGCCCATCGCCAGATAATATTCGTCGATCAGCGCTTCGAGATCCTTCAGCGGCCCATAGGTTTCCGCCCGGGCCAGCGGCGGCGTCAGATGGTCGATAATGACGGCGGATGTGCGCCGTTTGGCCTGTGTCCCTTCGCCCGGATCGTTGACTATGAAGGGGTAGATATTGGGCAAGGGTCCAAGTGCTGCTTCCGGATAACAGGCGGACGACAGGGCCAGCGCCTTGCCGGGCAGCCATTCCAGATTGCCATGCTTGCCGTTATGCACCACGGCGCGTGCCCCAAACACCTCGCGCAGCCAGATATGGAAGGCAAAATAGCCGTGCGGCGGGACAAGGGCCGGATCGTGATAGGTTTCCTTGGGATCGATATTGTAGCCGCGCGCCGGCTGGATCGCGACAACCACATTGCCGTAGCGCCGGACGGATAAGTGAAAGCTGCCGTCCGCGATGAAGGGGTCCTGCTCCGGGGGGCCCCAACGCTTTTCGACGCTGTCGCGCAAAATTTTCGGCAAGAGCGCGAAATGCTTACCGTAGTCATCGAGCGATAGTTGCGCCGGGGATGGGCCTGGCGTCCCGTTCAGCCGGTTCGTCGGCCCCTCCAGCAACGCCTTGATCAAGGCCGTCCCGTCGCCGGGGAAGTCATCCACCGCGTAATCGGCCTCGCGCAGCGCCCGCAACAGCGCGAGCGTGCTCGCGGGCGTATCATAACCGACGCCGTTGCCGATGCGCCCGTCGCGGTTGGGATAATTGGCGAGGACGATGGCCACCCGCCGCTCGCGAGGCGGCGCACGGCGAAGCCGGACCCAGTTACCGGCAAGTGCCGCGGTAAAGGCGACCCGATCAGACTCGGCCGCATAGGTGACGATGTTGCTTTGGGTCGCGGTGTGATGTTTGGCATCCGCCTTGAAGGAAACAGCGCGGGCCAGAATACGGCCATCGAGTTCCGGCAGTACCACATTCATGGCGAGGTCGCGTGCACTCAGCCCTTGTGACCCTTCCGCCCAAGCCTCCCGGCTCGACCCGGAGAAGACCATTTGCAAAACCGGGCAGCCGGGCGCGGCAAGCGGATTTTTCGTGCCCGTATCGTTATAGGCGGCGACGGCAAAGCCGGTGGCGTTGAGAATAATGTCGGGCGGCGCCTGCGCGAACAGATTGGCGATGGTCGCGGCGGAAATCTCGTCCTTCAGGCTGGATACGAAGATCGGCAGGGCATTGAGGCCTTGCGCGCCAAGCGCCTCAATTAGCGCGTCCACGGGCCCGGTGTTCGCTCCCTCGATCAGCGCCCGGTAGAAGGTGATGGCCGCGACCGGAGCGATTTTCGGCCAGCGAGATTTCACATCCTCAAGCGACGGATCTTCGTGCCCCGGCCAATAAAGGCCGGATTTCAGAAGCGGCTTGGCGGCGGGCGGGCTGTCGCCTTCACCAATGAGATGGGCGCAGGCGCTGAGAAAATTGCGCATATTCTCAAGTCCGCCCTCGGTGAGATAGCCCCACAGCCGCAACACTTCCGCCTGGGCGAGCGTGGAGTGCGCCATCAGCGCGTCATCGCTCCGGGCGTCGCCCGGAAGAACAACCAGCTTGATATCCCGCTCGACGGCTACAGCCACGATCTGCTCCAGGCCATAGGACCAATAAGCCCGGCCGCCCAGCAGCCGCAAAACGATCAACCGGGCATTGGCGGCGGTGCGCTCGACATAGGTGTCCACCGACAGGTTGTGGGTGAGCGCCATCATGTTGGCGAGGCGCAGCGACGGGCGGTTCCCACGCATATCCTGGGCGCGCGCCAGCGCGGCCAGCTCGGAGTCGGCGGCTGAAATGACGACGATGTCGCCCGGGTCCTGGCACAGATCGACCGCTTCGGCCGTGTCCCCGATTACACCTGTCTGAGCGGCAAGAAGGTGCATCCAGCTAGCGCGCCAGCGCCTCCCGGATGCGCGTCTGGTCCAGCCCCTTCTCGCCGATAACCACCAGCGAGGAGGATTGCGCCTCGCCTGCTCCCCACGGGCGATCGAAATAGCTGACAAGGCGCGGACCCACCGCCTGAATCACCAGGCGGCTTTCCGCGCCATCGACGGAAAGAAAACCTTTTATGCGGAGAATATCGTGCCGGGCGATGGTATCCGCGATCGCCTTCAGGATTCCCTCGCGGTTTTGGACGGCGCCGCGATCGACGACGAAAGTTTCAAAATCGTCGTGGTCGTGATCCTCGCCGCCCTCCTGCTCGTGGTGGGAATTACGGGTTTCCATATCGTTTTCGGCGGCCGCGGCCAATCCAAGCAGAACGGTCGAAGGCACATTGCCTTCCAGCGCCCGCAGGAAGGATACGCCCTGGCGGACATGGCCTTTCAACACGCCTTCGATTTCGTCCAGCTTCGCGTCGCAGACGAGATCAGCCTTGTTGAGAATAACCATATCGGCGCAAGCCAGCTGATCCTCGAACAATTGCTCCAGCGGGCTTTCATGGACGAGCGCCTCATCGGCCTCGCGCTGCTGGTCGACGGCGCTCTCGTCACTAGCGAAACGTCCTTCGGCGACTGCCGCGCTGTCGACGACGGTGACAACCCCGGCGACGGTCACGCGCGTGCGCACTTCCGGCCAATTGAAGGCGCGTATGAGCGGTTGCGGCAAGGCAAGTCCCGATGTTTCGATAACGATGTGCTCCGGCGGTTCGGCCTTCTCAAGAAGCTTTATCATCGTCGGCACGAAATCGTCCGCGACCGTGCAGCAGAGGCAGCCATTGGAAAGCTCGACGATATCTTCATCGCTGTAGAGCTCGCCCCCGCAGCCCCTTAGCAATTCGCCGTCGACCCCGACGTCGCCGAACTCGTTGACGATAAGCGCAATGCGCCGGCCATGCGCCGATTGCAGCAAATTGCGGATGAGCGTCGTCTTTCCCGCTCCCAGAAAGCCGGTCATCACCGTGACCGGAACTTTTCCCGTTTCGGTGCGCATGACCCTAGGCTCCGACGCCATTGCGCGTCCGGGTCATGGTCCAACCCAGCGCGACGCCAAGCACGATCCAGAACAGCGCCATCGCGGCAACCGAGTTTGCGGCAAATTCCGCCGCGAGGTTCGCCGGAACAAGGCTTTCATGGGTCGATGGGTGTGGTGCGCCAATCAGATGCGGTAGAGCGATCAGGCCGGCGCCAAGAACCTTCAGGGAAAGACGCCCCTGGAGTACGATCAACGCGATTCCACCTGCCGTGGCGGCGACGGTTCCCCACCACCAAGTCTGACGCGAAATGAGATCGGCGGCCGGCATTCCCGGCAATTCCGGAGCGAGGCCCGCCGTTGGCGCTAACGTGAATATGACAAAGCCGGCAAGGCCCCATAAAACGCCGTTTTGCACGGTAATATTTCGCCCTGAGAACATGACGGCCGCACTCAGGACCAAGGCAAACGCTATCCCCATGATGAGGGTCGACAGCAGCGTATAGGCCGTGCGCTCCAATCCGTCTTCCGGCGCCCAGACTTCGGACGAGTGGCTATGGTCGTGCTGACCCTGTTGGGCCGCACTCTCAACGGCGCCATGGTCATGCGATTGCGTCGCATGCCCTTCCTTGGCGTCCGGCTGCTGTTCATAAACTTCGGCGGCCTGGATCAATGGCGAAAGGCGCCATATCTGCACAGCCCCGGCAACGGCTCCCGCGATCATCCCGGCGATGATGGCGGCGAGCAAGACCCGCGCGATCATGTGGACAGCCCCCTAGTGGCAGGGAGCGGTAATCGCGTGACGGGTGTCGTGCGCGGCGTTGTGCAGGATGTCGGAATGCGCGAAGGCAACTCCGTACAGCATGAACATTCCCAGCAACGCTGCAATGATCCCGGTAATGGCGCGCTCCTGCGCGCTCAGACTGGTTATGGATAAACTTGAATCTTGTGTGAGCATGACACCCTCCGTGCGGGCTCGTTTCCCTGACCGGAACATGATTGTTCCGGCTATCGGCGGCAGGTCTCCTGGCTCACGGTTCCTTGGTTTCGCGCGCCTTCCCGGTTTCCCAGTGGTCTCTTGCGCGACCCTTACCGCTCACAGTTGCGGGGGCAGCCACGGTATTGGTCCCTGATGGGTACGCCGCACCGTGTTCCCTTTTGATCCCCTCACCATCCGGTTATTGGGGAACCGCCGATGCCTGAATTGGTGGCATTTCCGCCGGCTCAGGTCAAGCGCGAAGCCGCCAACCATGGCTCTTGGGACGAAATTTTCTGCGCTGGCGCGGTACGTTGCTGAATCAGAATTTGGTACCCCGTAGGGGAATCGAACCCCTGTTTCCGGCGTGAGAGGCCGGCGTCCTAACCGCTAGACGAACGGGGCCCACAAAGGGCGCTTGGACATTCCCTATAGCTTGCCGCGGGCGGGACGATCAACCTTATTCCGATTTCACCGCGACGCGGGCGACAACCTCTCCGCTCGTCAAATCGATCACGCGGATCTCATTGCCGTCCGGTCCGCTCACATGAACGGCCAACCTGTCGCCGTCGAGGGCGAATTGGGAAATCTCCTCGCCGGGCTTCAAAGCCAGCGACGCTTTCGAATCCGGCGCAACGGGCACGCTTTTGCCGAGACTGGATGCCTGATAGACAATGGTTCCCATGACGAGGGCGAAACCGCCGACCAGCGCAATGCCCATCACAATCACAGCCAGCTTCAGCAGCCGTACCTGCCGCTCCGTAAAAACCGTACCGGGCAGTTTTTCAGTTTGGTCCCGAGGTGCAGCCACCATACATATGTCCCGATGAGTCCTGTGAACGAACGGAAAGACTACAGTTTCGAATGCACCGCCGACGACGCGGGCGAGCGGCTCGACCGCTTCCTGGCCGGGCGGCTGCCCGAGATGAGCCGTTCGCGTCTCAAATCGCTCATAAAGGAGGGCCACGCAGCCCAGGATGGGCGCACGATAGTAGAGCCCAATACCCGGGTCAAACCCGGCGAGTCATATGAAATCAGCGTTCCGGCGCCGGAATCCCCGATCCCGCGCGGCGAGAATATCCCGCTCGACGTGGTGTTCGAGGATGAGCAGCTCATCGTGATCGACAAGCCGGCGGGGCTCGTCGTCCACCCGGCGGCCGGCAATTGGACGGGAACTCTGGTCAATGCGCTGATCGCCCATTGCGGCGACACGCTGTCGGGAATCGGCGGGGTGAAGCGTCCCGGAATCGTGCATCGCCTCGACAAGGAGACCAGCGGGCTGATGGTCGTCGCCAAATGCGATGCCGCGCACCGCTTCCTCGCAGAACAATTTGCCGACCATGGCCGCAGCGGAGCGCTTGAGCGCCGCTACACCGCGCTGGTCTGGGGCGTGCCGCACCCCCGCGCGGGCACAATCCGCACCGAATTGGGCCGCAAACGCGAAAACCGGCAGAAAATGGCTGTGGTGAAGGAGGGCGGCAGACAGGCGGTGACTCATTATGAGGTGAGCGAAACCCTGCCGGCAGGTCACAGCGAACCCGCCGCCAGTCTGGTGATATGCCGCCTGGAAACCGGGCGCACGCACCAGATCAGGGTTCATATGGCCCATATCGGACACCCGGTGATCAGCGATCCGGCCTATGGCGCCGGCTTCAAGACCAAGGCGAAATTGCTCGGCGATCCGGCGCGCGCAGCGATCGATAAACTTGACCGCCAGGCGCTGCATGCCCATATCCTCGGCTTCACCCATCCGGTTTCCGGGCAGCCGATGTGTTTCGAAAGCCCCTTGCCCGATGACATTGCCCTCGTGATCAAACATTTGATCGAGAACTGAGAATTGCGGCAGGGTCTTTATTTTGAATGATATTGATTATATAATGCGTGGACCAGGCTGTGGGGGAGCCGGCCACTCCTAGTAATCAGCTTTGGGACATTCATATTTATGGCGACGAAATCATTACCTACCGTTTCCAGTCAGGGCGGGCTGTCCCGTTATCTGGATGAAATCCGGCGGTTTCCCATGTTGGAGCCGCAACAGGAATTTATGCTGGCCAAACGCTGGCGCGAGCATGACGACCGCGACGCGGCGCATGAGCTCGTTACGTCCCATCTGCGCCTGGTCGGCCGCATTGCCATGGGATACCGCGGTTACGGCCTGCCGATAGGCGAAGTGATCTCGGAAGGCAATGTCGGCCTGATGCAGGCCGTCAAGCGCTTCGATCCCGACAAGGGCTTCCGGCTGGCGACTTACGCCATGTGGTGGATCCGGGCGTCGATCCAGGAATATATCCTGCGCTCCTGGAGCCTGGTGAAAATGGGCACCACGGCGAGCCAGAAGAAGCTGTTCTTCAACCTGCGCAAGGTGAAAGGGCAGCTCAAGGCGCTGGAAGACGGCGATCTGCACCCCGATCACGTCAAGACCATTTCGACGCGTTTGGGCGTCTCGGAGGACGATGTCGTTTCGATGAACCGGCGGCTTGCCGGCGACAGTTCGCTCAACGCGCCGGTCCGCACCGATTCCGAAAGCGGCGAATGGCAGGACTGGCTGGTCGACGATACGACCAATCAGGAAACCGCGCTTGGCGACAACCAGGAACTCGAGCAGCGCCGGGAACTTCTGAAAGACGCGATGAAATCTCTCAACGACCGGGAGAAGCGAATCTTTCTGGCCCGGCGCCTGTCGGAGGATCCCCTGACCCTTGAACAGCTCTCGACGGAATTCGGCGTGAGCCGGGAACGCATCCGCCAGATTGAGGTCCGCACCTTTGAAAAGGTGCAGAAGGCGGTTCAGAAGGCGGCGGCCGAATCCCGGCCGGACGCCGGCTAGCGCCGTTTCCGCCGGACCGGCTTCAAGCGCTCCGGTAATGCAGTTTCGCGCCGGCGCGCGCTACAGGCGGCAGGCATTACCCTATACTGGTATAGCTGAAAATTTACGAATTCAGCCGTCAGCGTCAGGAGGCTATCCATGAGTGCGCTTACTCCCCTCTTCCCCCGGCAACCCGTACCGGCGCTCAGCGTCCCGACCGTCGGTGGCGGCGACTGGACACTTGCCGATCAGTCACCGGAAAATTTCACGATGATAGTGTTTTTCCGGGGCTATCACTGCCCGATTTGTTCGCGTTACCTGGGCGACCTGGACAGGAAGCTCGGCAAATTCGCGGAGAAAGGCGTTGGCGTGATCGCCATTTCCAACGACGACAAGGATCGCGCCGAAAAAACCAAAGACGAATGGAAGCTCGAAAATCTGGCGCTCGGCTACGGGCTTTCGCTGAACAAGGGCCGCGAATGGGGTCTGTTCATTTCGACAAGCAAAGGCAAGACCTCCATCGGCGTCGAGGAGCCGCCGCTGTTCAACGAACCGGGTCTGTTTCTGGTGCGCCCGGACAACACGCTTTACTGGTCGTCGGTCCAGACCATGCCTTTCGCCCGGCCGAGTTTTGCCGAAGTGCTGGGTGCGCTGGACGTTGTGCTCGACCACAATTATCCCGCGCGCGGCGAGGTTATGGACCTGCCGGCCGCCGCGGAGTAACCGTTCGGTCTGTCAATAAGATGCGCTAGACGACGCGATGGCTGACTTCGATTGACGGATTGCCGGCGAGCGTCTGATAGACGACGCAATAACGTTCTGTCAGCTTCATCAGGGTGGCGAGTTCGTCTTGGCTCAGATCGCCGTCGATATCGAAGGTCAGCCGGATGGCGCGAAAGCCCACCGGCGCCTCTCGGTCGACGCCGAGCGTGCCTTTAAAGTCGAGATCGCCTTCGGCCTTGAGTTTGGCGTCACGCAGCGTCAGCCCGAGCGCCGTCGCGACGGCGCTCATCGTGACGCCGGCGCACGCGACAAGGGCCTCAAGAAGCATATCGCCGGAACAGGCGTGGGCGCCGCTTCCGCCGGTTGCCGGGTGCAGGCCGGCCTCGACCAGCGCCTGCCCCGTCTGGACCGAGCAGGTAACGCCCTCGCCAAGCCTGCCTTCCGCCTCAAGGGTGATAACCGCCGATTCCGGGTCGTCCCTGTAGCGCTCCTTGATCGGCGCCTGGATCGATTTCAGGGCTTCGCCATCCATTGGAGATCTCCTCAAGTTGAGCGAACGATATCGCGGGCGGTTATCGAATCCGGATATCGACAAAGGGCGCGCGCACGCGCACACCGCTCTTGCCGACCTGAACATCGGTGAAGGGCGCGCGCACATGGACCTTTTTCGGACCCCTGTTGGGTGTGCATTCACCGACCGGATCGACATCGACGATGTTGCCCCTCTTGTCGATATGCACGCGGAAATGGGTCTTGCCCTTGCAGGCGTAGGCGCGGTAGCCGGGCCTGTAATCGGGATCGATCTGAATATGCCGGTAGCCGCGCTCATGGAGCATTCCGGCGGCCTCCTCCGGCGCCGCGCCGGCCAGCACGGGCTGCGGCGCAAGGGCGATGATGACCAGGCCGGCGAAGAGAGCGATCTTGGAGCAGGCGCGCATTGTCATTTTCCATATCCTGTTTGACCCGACGAATTTCGGTGTTGGGCCGCACATTGGTCCAGAAGCCCTCCCCGAGCAAGCCCCGGAAGGCCGCAATGACGGTATTTTGAGGCAATCCGGCCGCCTCTTATTTTGTCGCTGTCGTGCGTCGCGCGCGGCTGGAGCCCAACCGGATCAGACGGGTATGTGGATATCAATCTGGAGCGTCGAAAGCGTTTCGCTGCGGTCCATGTTGACATCGACCTGATCTATGGCGACGGGAATATATTTGGCCACCGCCGCCAGCACTTCACTGCGCAGAATCGCGACAAGATCGGTATTGGCTGTCCTGCTTCTTTCATGCGCCAGCAGGATCCGGAGCCTGTCGTGGGCCACCTGGGCGGTGTGCCGCCGCCTCAGCAGGCGGAAGATATTCATGCCGCTCTCCCGCCCAATAGTCTGCCGAACAGCCGGTTTCGCTCTCTTGGGATAGTGATCGGAATCACCTCTCCGTTAAGCCGTTTTGCGGCGCTGAAATAGGCCCGGCCCGGCGCACTTTCCGGGTTGCAGATGGTTATCGGCGAGCCGAGATTCGACGCCCGCAGCACCTGCTCACTCTCTGGAATGATGCCGAGCAAGGGGATGGAAAGGATCTCGACAATATCTTCGATCTGCAGCATGTCGCCGCTCGAGGCCCGGGATTCGTCATATCGGGCGACCAGGAGATGTTTCACGACCTGCTGACCCTTCTTGGCTTTCTCGGTCTTCGCGTCGAGCAGGCCGATAATGCGATCGGAATCGCGCACCGACGAGATTTCCGGATTGGTTACAATCGCGGCGATATCGGCGTGCTGCATGGCGAGGATGGCGCCCCTCTCGATGCCGGCCGGGCTGTCGCAGATCACCCAGTCGAATGTCGCCCGCAAATCATCGATAACCCGCGCCACGCCCCGCTCGGTCAACGCGTCCTTGTCGCGGGTCTGAGACGCGGGAAGCAGATAGAGTCTTTCCTGCCGTTTGTCGCGGATCAGCGCCTGCGGCAGCTTGGCCTGCCCCTGAATGACGTTTATCAGGTCGAACACAACCCTGCGTTCGGCGCCCATCACCAGATCGAGGTTCCGCAGGCCGACATCGAAATCGATGATAACGACATTCTGGCCGCTTTCCGCCAATGCGGCGCCCAGCGCCGCGGCGGACGTCGTCTTCCCGACACCGCCTTTTCCTGATGTAACTACCAGTACCTGGCCCATTTTATACTCTCCTCCGTGCACTCGATACGATTTCTCTCATCTGCAGTGAGTCCTGGTCGCGCCACGCCTGGACAGGGCGGCCGCACAGATAGGACGTGGTGTCGTTCGCGGTCGCATACAGGCCGTCTATCGCCACAAGCTCGGCGTCGAATTTGGCGCAGAATATCCGTGCATCCGCATTGCCGGAGACACCTGCCAGCGCGCGGCCCCGCAAGGTCCCGTAGATATGTATGGAGCCCCCGGCAATGACCTCCGCGCCCGATGATATCGAGCCCAGAACCGTTACGTCGCCATTGGTAAAAACGATCGACTGGCCCGAGCGGACCGGTTTATCGAGAAGCAGAGACGTCGGTTCGCACGGGCGGTCTTGAGTCTCGGCCGGGCCGGCGACTGTGTCGGCGTCGCTCTCGCCGCCCGGACGGCCCCCGTGAATCAAGGGCGGCAGCGTGAAATCGAGCAGCTGAGAATCAACCCCTTCAACCGCGACAACGGGAATGTTTCGCGCCTTCAGATCGGCGATCAGCGCCGCGAGTTCCGGTTTGGAAAGCGGCAGCTTGGATAGATCGAGGAGAACAGGCCGCCGATCGAAAAATCCGTGGGAGCGCCGGGCCCAGACGTCCAGTTCGCCGAGCCAGACGGCAAGCGGCGGCTCAGGCATCAACACGAACAACACATATGAACGGCCAACGAGCCGGAACCGGGTACAGTTACTAGCCACGATTTCCACCGCAGTACGACAACCCTCGCACTGCCGATATGGCGCCCGATATGGTTAACGAAACGTTAATATCCGGCCCGTTGCGTTACGATTTGCTCTCCAAATACTCGCGGAGACCCGGCCAAAGGCCGGAATAGCCGAGAGCGATAAACGGAAAATCTCCTGACCCTTGCTCCCCAACCACCGCCTCTTTATACTGCCCGAAAATCGGGGCCGAACGCGGCTGCCCCATCAGGCAAAATCGCCCAAACGCCGCTCCGTCACTCGCAATAACGGAGCAAAAGCAATGGGCGGTTTTTTTGTGTCATCGGCAGATTTAAAAGCACGCATGGACAGCGGCGCACCGCTCGTCATCCTCGATGTGCGAAAACGCGCGGCCTTTGAAGAATCGGGCGAAATGATTTCCGGCGCGACATGGCGCGATCCGTTTGAAATAGCCGCATGGATTGGCGAAATCGACCGGGACACGCCCCTCATCGTCTATTGCGTCCACGGCCATGAGGTGAGCCGGAATGCCGCCAAGGCCTTGCGCGATGCCGGTCTCGACGCCCGCGTTCTGGAAGGTGGCCTGGAGGCCTGGCGCCAGGGCGGCGGGGTGCTTCTTCGGGCTTCTGAAAACACCGGTTCGGGCAGATGAGCGCGCAACCGACCTTCGCCGAGGCGCTTGCCATTTGGGGGCGTGTCGGTCTGCTCTCCTTTGGCGGACCGGCCGGGCAGATCGCGCTGATGCACAGGATCATTGTCGATGAGCATAAGTGGCTCACCGAGCAGCAATTTCTGAACGCGCTCAATTTCTGCATGCTGTTGCCGGGCCCCGAAGCGATGCAGCTTGCGACTTATTCCGGGTGGCGACTGCATGGGGTCAAAGGCGGGCTCGCGGCAGGGCTGCTGTTCGTATTGCCCGGCGCGCTCGTCGTGCTGGCCCTTGCATTCATCTATGCGACCCTTGGTAAGGTGCCCGCGGTCGAGGCGGTCTTCTTCGGCGTCAAGGCGGCCGTGCTCGTCATCGTCGTGGAAGCGTTGCTGCGCATCGCCAAACGGGCGCTGAAGCGGGGCGCCGACTGGCTGCTCGCGGCCGCTTCCTTCGTGGCGATCTTCTTCCTCGATGCGCCCTTTCCGCTAATAATTCTCGCCGCCGCGATCGTCGGTTACGCGCTGGGCAGCAATGCCGCCCATGGCGAGGGCGCGGTTCATGAGCCCGTGCCTCTCGCGCGGACGGCGGCGACAATCGCGCTGTGGCTCGGCATCTGGATCCTGCCGCTTGGCGCAATCGCGGCGTTGCTCGGGCCCACCCATGTGCTGGCGCAAACGGGAGCGTTCTTTTCCAAGCTGGCGGTCGTTACCTTCGGCGGGGCCTATGCGGTGCTGGCCTATATGGCGCAACAGGCGGTCGAGACCCATGGCTGGCTCACGGCGGGCGAAATGCTGGACGGGCTGGGCCTGGCGGAGACGACGCCCGGGCCGCTGATACTCGTGACCGAATTTGTGGGCACGCTGGCCGGCTTCCGCTCAGGCGGCGGCTCGTCCTGGGTCATGGGCCTCGCCGGCGCCGCGGTCACTTTGTGGGCGACCTTCGCGCCCTGTTTCCTGTGGATTTTCGCCGGTGCGCCCTATGTCGAGCGCATCGGCTCAAATGCAAGATTGTCCGGCGCGCTGGCCGGCGTCACGGCGGCGGTGGTCGGCGTGATCCTCAATCTGGCGCTGTGGTTCGCGCTCCATGTGCTGTTCGAAAAAGTGACGGCGATCGACCATGGCCCCCTGCGGCTGTGGACGCCGGAACTGGCCACATTCGACTGGATGGCCGGCGCACTGTCGCTTCTCGCCGCCATTTTACTGCTGTGGCGGCATATGGGCATCATCACGGTGCTGGCCATCTGCGCCGGGCTTGGGCTTGGCTTACGGACTATGCTCTAGTCGAACAGCCTCAGTATATTGCTTTCCGCCCTCTGGGTGATGGAAAAGCTGGCGGCGGCAAGGCTCGTGCGCGTCTGCAGCGCGAGCAGGTTGGCACCTTCCTCATTCGGGTCGGCGAGGGTGAGATTGTCAGCGCCCGCTTGCAGCACGTTGCTCAACCCGGCAGCAAACTCGCCGCGTGTCGAGGCCACCGCCAGTTCGGTGGAGAAGCGCGAGGAGAAGCCGCGCAGGGAATTGAGCGCGCCGGTCAGATCGGCCCGCGCGGCTGCAACGTCGGCGTTTGAGCGAAAGCTGTTCGCCGCGCGCGAGATGCTGAGGCCCGAGGCGCTGGAATTCACGCCGGAAAGCGTCAGCGAGGACGACCCGGAGGCGTTGAAATTGATGACGGGCGAATCTCCGGCGAGAAGATTGACGCCAAGAAAGGAGGCGTCGGCGGCCAGCTGATCGATCTGGGCGAGCACGCCGTCGAATTCGCTCGCCAGCGCGGCTCGTCCCGCACTTGTCCCGCTGGTGGAATCGAATGTGCCGGCGGTGATGCCGAGGCCGGAAAGCGGCGTGCCGCTCACTTCGGTGAGGGTCAGATCGGTGCCATCGGTCGCCACGATCTGCAACTCGCCGGAACTTGTGAAGGACGCCTCGACATTGTCGATCGCATTAAGCTGCGCCAGCACCGCATCGGGCGTGTCGCCGCTGTTTACGGTGACGGTAACCGCCGGTTCGGAACCGGCCTGAACAGAAAACTGGTCGCCATCTGAAACGCCGGCGAGATTGGTTACGTCGCTTAGCGCGTTCACATTGACGGTCCCGGTCGCGGTGGCGCGCGGCTCGGGCAGGGTCGCCGCCGTCTCGACCACCGCCTGGGCCACCTGGACGAGGCGCTCCAGCGCGCGAACGCCGACCTCCGCGCTCTGCACGGCGCCGAGCTTGGTGCCGAGCGTATCCAGCAAACGGTTCAGATCGCCCGCGCGGTTGCTGAGCGCCCTTGCGGTAAAAAAGGATGTGGGATTGTCTTTAGCGCTGTTCACTTTGAGACCCGTTGCCAGACGCTCTGAAGTTTTGCGAAGCAGAGTGTCGAATTTCTTCAATGTCAGCACGCTTTTGCGCGCACTGCTTGACAGGAAAGAAGTCTCCATTTTGCCCTCCCGCAACGCCTGCCCTCGCGGGACCAGCAATACTTATCAGATGCAACAGGCAAATGCCCGAAACGCTGCCGGTTATACCATGCCCCGCTTATTGTTTTCTCAAAACCACTTCGCGAATACGTTAAAAATTTTAGTAAAATTTGAACGGATCGGGTTGTGCTCATGTTTATCGCTCACGGCTATTCCGCTTCGCGGGCCTCCGCAAGGGCGCGCTATAAGGCGCGGCGCGCAGTCGCGCTTACTTCCGGCTTCGCCTCGGGCTGGCGGGTGCGGTTGGGTTTGGTTTATCGCTCACGGCTAATCTTCGCCCTGCGGGCTCGGGCGTACGGGGCACGTTAAACCACAAGTAGCAAAAGCTCATGCCTTTCGCCCGTGCATGGGTTAATCTCGGCCCGGATGAATTGCCAGTCTCAAAGAGCCGCGCCGTTGCGGTACCGCGTCGCGAAGGCTTTGACCGGTTTTGCGCTGCTGACGCTTGCCGCCGCCTGTGCGGGCACGCAGGCGCGCAACCCCCTGCCCGACGCCCTCATGGGGCAGGCGACGGCGATGGGGATGCGCGACATCCGCTATTGGGGCGATGAATCGCCGCCCAATCTGAACGCGCTGGTTCAGGAGAAATTCGCACAGATGAAGGCGGCGCGCCCCGCTCTGCTGAAGGCGGGAACGCGGCCGCAAGTCCATTTCCTCACCATTTCGGGCGGCGGCAGCGACGGCGCTTTCGGCGCCGGCCTCCTGGTCGGCTGGAGCGAGAAGGGCACGCGGCCCGAATTCGAGATCGTGACGGGAGTGAGCACCGGCGCCCTGATCGCGCCCTTCGCGTATCTGGGACAACGCCATGACCGCGTGCTCCGGGAAATCTACACGCAATATTCGACCGATGAACTGGTCCGGAAGCGGCCTGTCAGAGGGCTGATCGGGGGCACGTCGCTGGCCAGCAACAAGCCGCTCGCGGGCGTGATCGCGCAGTATGTGGACCGCGCCTTTCTGGGCGAAATCGCCGCCGCGCACCAGACCGGGCGGCGCTTGCTCATCGGCACGACCAATCTCGACGCCCAGCGGCCTGTAATCTGGGACATGGGCAGGATCGCGGCGTCCGGCCATCCCGACGCGCTGCAACTGTTCCGCGACATCCTGCTCGCCTCTTCCGCGATACCGGGTGTGTTTCCGCCGGTCTTCATCAATGTGCTTGCCGATGGCAAGAGCTATGACGAGATGCATGTGGACGGCGGCACGACGCAGCAGGTGTTCCTGCTGCCGAACCAGCTGATGATCGGCAAGGTGGAACGCAAGACGCGGTTTCGCCCGAAGCGGCGCGTCTATATAATCCGCAACGGCCGGGTCGGCCCGGAGCATAAGGTGGTCACGGCCGGAACACTGTCGATCGCCTCGCGCTCGGTCTCCACGCTCATCAAATATCAGGGCATCGGCGATCTGTATAAAATGCACGCCTTTGCCAGGCGCAACGCCATCCAGTTCCGGCTCGCCTATATCCCCGCCGACTTCAAGGACACCAGCACGGAAGCCTTCGACCAGGCCTATATGACCAGGCTCTACGATCTCGGCTACAGGCTCGGCAAGGCGGGCTATCGCTGGCAGAAGACACCGCCGGGCAGCGGCAGCCGCTAGGCCTGGGCTAGCGCGCGGTCGCGCTTGCCGAGGCTGCGCTGGGTTTGTTTATCGCTCACGGCTGTTCCTCGCCCTATGGGCTCGGGCCTGCGCGGACGCGCGCCATAAGGCGCGGCGGCCAGTCGGCCTTGCCTCGGCTGCGCCTCGGTGTGGCGTCATGCGGGTTGGCTTTGGTTTATCGCTCACGGC
>JAJFHO010000098.1 GCA_021775575.1 Hyphomicrobiales bacterium | reverse complement strand
GTGGTGGATATTCCAGCAACGAAGGCGCGATTGCCGATATTAGCCTCACTGAGCGGAATTTCCTGGGTAAGGGGCAGTTTGTTCGCCTGAATTTGGCCGGTAGCCTTGAAAGATTCCAGGTCAATTTTAGTTTTACGCAGCCCTATTTCCTGGGAAGAAATATGTCGGCCGGGTTCGATATATTCCATTCGGAGCAGGATTTGACGGACGAATCATCCTTCCAGCTGCGCAGAACAGGCTTTGTGTTGCGGCTGGGAGTGCCCTTGGGTTCCGACTGGAGCCTGCAGGCACGTTATCGGTTCGCGCATGAGAATATATTTGATGTTCAGACCGGAGCGTCGCAGGCTGTAATAGATTCTGCAGGCGCCACCAACGTATCGTCCGTCGGCTACACGCTTGTCTACGATACGCGCAATCACCGCAAAAACCCGACACAGGGGCTTTATTTTGCGCTTACACAGGATGTCGCTGGTCTCGGAGGCGATGTGAATTACGTCCGTACAACGGGCGAACTGCGAGGCTATTATCCGATCCGGAAGAAAATCACTCTGGTCGGACGTGCGGTTGGAGGGCACATTGAGGGGCTGGGCGAAGATGTCCGGCTGGTCGATGTCTTTTTCAAAGGCGGCGAAACTGTTCGCGGTTTCGATACCGCCGGCTTTGGACCGCGAGATATTTCAACCAATGACGCGCTTGGCGGTAAAATCTATTTTGCGGGAACGGCGGAAGTCAGGTTTCCAATACCGTTCTTGCCGGAGAGTTTCGGCCTGGGTGGCGCTGTGTTTTTCGACGCTGGTACGGTGTTCAATGTTGGTGAATTGGGAACGCTCGATCCTTCTCTCGTCAAAGACGATTCTACCATTCGGTCTTCGGTCGGATTTAGCGTATTGTGGAGTTCACCTCTCGGGCCGCTTCGCGCAGATTTGTCACATGTGCTCACATCGGAAACCTTTGATGACGAAGAAGTTTTCAGATTTGGCGCTTCGACCAGGTTTTAACCAACCAGTCAGCGTTGCCGGTGAAGCGGTGCATGACCCGGCGGCAAGCTGACAGAATTCTTATGCTGGATTGACACCTGGCACGATGGAACATCCAGGTTTTTTTATAAAGGCGGGTCCTTTTCGATTGCAGGACATCGCCGACAGGACAGAGTCGTCCCTTGCACGAGACGCCGATCCGGAATTGGAGGTCTCAGATATTCTGCCGCTTGATAATGCCGGCGGCAATCATCTGACCTTTTTCGACAATATCAAATATCTCAAGAGGCTAAGAGAGACCAAGGCCGGCGCTTGTTTCCTGGCGGAGCGGTTCGTCGACAAGGCGCCGGCGGGCCTTTCGGTTTTACAGGCAAAGCAACCATATCGATCCTTTGCCCAGGCACTCGCCATTTTCTATCCAGAGTCGCTGGATTCGATGACCGTGGGTCAGGACGGCTGGGATGAAGGCGGATTGATTCACCCCAGCGCCAAAGTGGAAAGTGGCGCACAGATCGAACCAGGGGCAGTTATTGGTCCCGAAGCCCAGATTGGCAAGGGCACCCGTATCGCGGCCGGTGCGGTCATCGGCTACAGGGTTTGCATTGGCCGAAACTGTTATATCGGACCCAACGTAAGCGTCATTCATTCTCTCATTGGCAACGGCGTCAGATTGCACTCGGGCGTCAGTATGGGGCAGGACGGTTTCGGCTTCGCGATGAGTGGCCAGGGGCATCTCAAAGTGCCGCAGATTGGGCGTGTGGTCATCCAGGATAACGTGGAAATCGGCTCCAATACCGCGGTCGACCGCGGTGCCTTGCGAGATACAATCATCGGGGAAGGGACAAAAATTGATAATCTTTGCCAAATCGGGCACAACGTCGTGATTGGGCGGCATTGCGTTATCGCCGGGCTCACCGCGATTGCAGGGAGTGCCGAACTGGAAGATTTTGTCGTCCTGGGTGGAAAAGTAGGCGTGATCGGTCATGTTAAAGTGGGTCAGGGCGCCCAAATTGCCGCAACCAGCAACATCGATCGTGAGGTGCCCGCGGGTGCAACTTGGGGTGGAACGCCGGCAAAGCCCATCCGCCTTTGGTTTAGGGAGATCTCTATTGTCAGGAGGATGGCGGAAAGTGCAGAAAATAAAAACAAAAAGAAACCTGCATCAGGCTAATACTCCTTTTCGGTTAAGATCAATTTTTGGAAATACCAGCGATGAACGATAAAGGGGCATCGGAAAAGGTGAAAACGCTCGGGACGGCCGACATTGCGCGGGTCCTTGAGCTGTTGCCGCACCGTTATCCATTTCTGCTTGTCGATCGCATTATAGAGATGGATGAAGACAGATCCGCGATCGGCGTCAAAAACGTCTCGATCAATGAGTGGTACTTCCAGGGTCACTTTCCGACTTTCCCGGTAATGCCCGGGGTGCTTATCGTCGAGGGTATGGCGCAGACCGCCGGCGCTCTCTGCGTCAGCACAATGGAAGCGGATTATAATCCGAGCCTGGTTTTTTTCATGGCCATTGACAGGGCACGGTTCCGCAAACCGGTCGTCCCGGGAGACACGGTTTATTATCACATGAAGAAAGTTCGGAGCCGGGGACGTGTCTGGCGCTTCCAGGGCGAGGCCAGGGTCGATGGAAAGCTTGTTGCGGAAGCCGAGTTAAGCGCCATGGTTGCTGAATCCGGCGACGTGTGATCCGCGAACACCTTATGGCAAAAATCCATTCCTCATCCATTGTCGACGCGAAGGCCGAGCTCGGGTCGGACGTCGAGGTCGGGCCCTTCAGCGTTGTCGGTCCCGAAGTTTCCCTCGGGGACGGCACCAGGCTCCTGTCCCATGTCGTGATCGAGGGAAAGACATCCATTGGCGCCGGCTGCCAGATATATCCTTTCGCTTCGATAGGCCACGTTCCTCAGGACCTGAAATACAAGGGTGAGAAAAGTCGACTGGAAATTGGCGACAACAATGTCATCCGCGAGTATGTGACGATAAATCCGGGGACGGAAGGCGGTGGAATGCTCACAGCGGTTGGCGCCAACTGCCTGTTAATGGCCCAAGCGCACGTCGCTCATGACTGCAAGGTTGGCAACCATGTCGTCATGGCCAACGGCGCAACGCTGGCCGGTCATTGTGTTGTTGGCGACTTCGCCATACTTGGCGGTTTGTCAGC
>JAJFHO010000097.1 GCA_021775575.1 Hyphomicrobiales bacterium | reverse complement strand
CGCTCGGCCACGGCCATGCCGACACCGTTGGCGATGCCCTGGCCGAGCGGCCCGGTGGTTGTCTCGATGCCCGGCGCGTGGCCATATTCCGGATGTCCGGCCGTTTTCGACCCCATTTGCCGGAAATCCTTCAGCTGATCGATATCCATACCCGGATATCCAGTGAGGTAGAGCAGCGAATAGAGCAGCATCGAGCCATGCCCCGCTGACAGCACGAAGCGGTCGCGGTCCGGCCAGTCGGGAGCCGAGGCATCGAATTTCAGGAACCGGCTGAACAGGACCGTTGCCACGTCGGCCATACCCATCGGCATGCCGGGATGGCCCGAATTGGCCCGCTGGACCGCGTCCATCGACAGGGCGCGGATGGCGTTCGCCATGCCCTTGTGACTTGCCTGCGCTCCGGCGTCCTGCCGTTTCAATGCTTCCGCCATTATCCCCTCCGATTTGCTTGGCCCGTCAGACCGCGTGTTCGCCAATCGCCGCCTTCACCATGTGAAATGCGACAAAGAGCTGGGTCAGCGCCAGCGGATGGCTGACATTCTCCCCGTTTGCGGCATCGATACGGCCCACCTGATCACGCAGGTGACTAGCCTCTGGAATAAGGTTCCACAAGAGGTCTTCGATGCGCTCGGCCCTTTTGTCGGAGATCGCGCCGTTGATTTCCAAAAGATCCACAGGTTTTCCGTCCTTGTCGCGGGCCAGTTCCATCGACAGGCCGGTATTGCCGTCGCCATCGACCAGGGGCGAGAAATCCGGATGCGGCAGGGTCGGCCGCAAGATGTGCCGCACGTCCAGATGCGCGTCGGAACCGTTGCCGCCGTGCGGGCGCTGAAAACGGATAACGATGCCGGCAAAGGTGCGCTGCGGCTGTCGCTCTCAAGCGATTTTCCGCGCCCAATCCACTCGAACGCCACACAGGCGGTGCGCTCGGTTACGCGCCTTAATTCGTAGATAAGTTCCGGTCTCGGCTGGACCGTCTGCGCCATTTTGGTTTCCCGTTTGAGGATGCGGCGGGTCACACTAGACTGCGCCTTCAAAAAACAGGAGTCGGTCAAATCGCCCCCGCCCGTCAGGCCGCGTCATTCCCCGATGGAGAACTTCCCTCAAGCGCCCGCTGCACGAATTTGGGAAGATGTTGGCCGACCGAATCGATACGGCGGTCGAGGCTGGGGTAACGCTCGCGCAATATCCGCAGCCAACGCCGCATCAACGGACTGGCGGCCAGCAGCAGCGAGACACCGATAACGAAGAACATGAACCCCAGCGGCAGCGGCAGCGGAAGGCTAAGCAGGGCGGCCGCAAAACAGACCCAGGCCAGCAGCAGGAGAATAACTTGTCGCAAGATCGAAGCTCCGCCGACGGGTGTGATTGCACCGGCGGACCGCCGGATTGGATGGGTACCCCTTGTCCATATGGGGTTAACCGACTATCGGGCAAGGATTATTCACAAATTTTATCAATATTGGACATGCGGGGAGTCTGGTTTGGAGCATATTGCAGCACCAAAACGAAAGCCGCGTCATCGGCAGAATCTGGCCCGAGACGGACATTCCTTGCCGCGCGAGAAATCACGCATGATGGGCTGTCACGCTGCCGCAACCTGTATCAGGTCGAAGTCGCCGCCGAGGACGAGGTCCAGCCGTCCCGTCCGCCAGCCGCTCACACTATCACGCACAAGCGGTGAGCGGGTTCGCCGGTAGCGCCGCACGATTTTGAGCGCCGCGCCGCCTGCGCCTTTGCCTAATCCGTTGGCGTTGCGCGCGCCACCGAGGTCCTTGCCGTTGGCGCTGGAGGGACCCCCCTGTGGGGAGACCTCGATGGAAACGCGATACCGGTTTACGCCCTTCGCCTTTCTGGCCTGAAGCTCCAGAACGTGAAGACCATGTTCCCGGGCAAGAATGGTGTAAGCCCCGAACCCGTCCACACTCGCGACCAGAAAATAGTCCTTCCCGTCATCTTTTTCCTCAAGCACTCTGAAGCGCATTCGCCGCTTTTTCCCCCACCCCCGATACATTTGCGCCAATTCCCGCGCGAACAGGGCCGCGCCATCATCGTTGTCCGAGACGGGGCGGCTCGCCGATATGCGGATGACGGCATCGCCCGGCTGACCATTCTGAATATCGGCGACAGCCAGTTCCAGAAGATAGAGATTCTGCCCCAGCAAACCGACCAGCCGGACAGGGTAATTCTCGCGTTTTCCGCCGGTCGGGCCAGAGATGCGCCGAAGCAGGGAACCGGCCCTGCTCAATGCGGATTCGACCCGGTCGCAGCGCTCGATCATATCGAGGGTCGCGAAGCGGTCTGCCGAAGTCCAGAATTCGGGGTCCTGCATCGCGGTCAGCAAATCGGACTTCCGAGTCCGCCACCCTTCAGCGTCGACAATACCGGTGAGCAACTCATACTCCGATTGCAGCAGCCGTATTTCTTCGGCTGTTCCACGCGGCTGAAGCGCGATCCCGGTCATGGACGCTCCGCCCTCTGCCGGCGTGCCCGCGGGCGCCGCACGCGGTTCGTGATCGTCCGCCCCATCCTCGGGCGCGTCCGGATCGACGAACTGCACGTCGAGGCCGCCGCCCTTGCGCGTCACGAACAGAAACTGGTCCCCCGCCGGCACCTTGTGTTTTACGATGGTCACCGCCAGCGGCGAGAGAAGATAGCGGTCGATCGCACGCTTCAGCGGCCGCGCGCCGAGATCGGGGGTAAATCCCTTCCGCAACAGGAACTCGATTGCCGCCTCGTCCCACTCGACCGCCCAGGGGCGCGAGCGCAGCCCCCTGCGATGCAGCACCCCCTGGAGTTCTTTCTCAAGGATCTGCCGCATCAAATCGCGGGTCAGCGGCCGGAACACGACGACGCGGTCGAGACGGTTGATGAATTCCTTGCGGAACTCCTTCTCCACCGCCTGCAGCACTGCCCCCGCATCGAAGCCGTCGCTGCTATCCCGGAACCCGAGCGACACGCCGGTCGGGATCATTGCCCCCAAATTCGACGTCAGAATGATGATCGAATGGCGGAAATCAGTGGTCTGGCCCGAGCGGCCCGTTAACCGGCCATCGTCGAAGACCTGCAGAAAAATATCCCAGATGCGCGGATGGGCCTTCTCAAACTCGTCGAGCAAGATCACTGAAAAGGGCTGTTTCCTGATCTTGCCGACAAGCGCTTCCGAATCGGAGGCGTCGGCTTCTCCGACAATCCTTCCCAAGTCGTCGGCGGTTTGAAATTCGCTCATGTCGAGCCGGATCATCCTGTCCGCGTTGCCGAACAGCCATGTGGTCAGCGCCTTGGCAATTTCGGTCTTGCCGGTGCCGGTCGGGCCGGCGAACAGGAACACGCCGGCGGGCCTGCTTGGGTCGGTCAGGCCCGCCTTGATCATCGCCACCCGCTCGACGAGGCACTGGACCGCCTCGGGTTGACCCAGGACGCGCTCGTTGAAAGTCCGCTCCAGGCCGTCGAGATCCAGTCGCCGCTTATCGTCGAGAAGACCGGTCGGCAGGCCTGTAAGCTGCGATAGCGTAACCATCAGATCATTTGAACCGATCGTCGGTCTCTTGTCCGGATCGGTGGCGGTCAGACGTTGTCTGGTCAACTCGAAAAGTCGCAGAATATTGCCCGGCGCGCATGTATTGGCGAGGAATTGGCCCGCGAGTTCCCAGGCCTCGGTAACGGTCTTCGAATGATCGCCCTCGCTCCCGCAATGTTTGCTCAGCCAGGCCAGCGCCAGATCCTTGGCCACCGCCTCGGGCATCGCCGTCATCCGCCGTACCAACAGGGCGGTCGCCACGGCAGGGTTCCATGTGGCAAGTTTCTCATAGGCCGACGTCGGCACCGCGCAGGCGACCGTAATCTCTCCCGACTCCAGATGGGGGAGCATCGTATCGAGCACGCTCACGGGGCTGTATTTGTGCAACCCCGAGAAAGCGAGATTCTGAAAACCTGGAATAATCCAGAGAATCTGGCTGCTCCGCCCGAGTTCACGCAGTAGGGTCTGAACCCGCTCTTCAAGCTGCCCGAGATAGGTCTGGCCGGCGATCAGTTCGGAATGCCCGGCCTGGAAGATCGTCCACCCCTGATCATAAAGCCGGGCGGCCAGCTGCGTCACGGCGGTCGTCTTGCCGACGCCCTCCTCCCCGGCGAACAGCAGGGACTTGCGCTGCGGTCCGAGGATCATGGCTGTCAGCTCATCAACGCTCTCGTTCAGGGTCTTGTGGCCGATAATGTCGTCCGCCGCCGCCCTGTGTTGATCGCCCCAGACGGTGCCGATCGAACGAAGCAGATCGAGGTCCGCTTGATTGTCCTTTGTCGGAACCACCTCACTGGCAAACTGCTCGCCAAGCCCGGCGTCGATCGACTCCAGAAGTTTCCGTATCGCCTCGAACGCTTCCTCGGAAACAGAGGCCGGCCCCTCACCGAAGCGCGGCACCTCTCCACCCTCCAGCCGCGCGCGAATGAAGGCCTCGAGATACCCCCATGCATTCGGATTATGGAACTGGGACGATATTTCTATGGTCACCCGGCCGATCAGGGAACCGGCGGAGGCTGTCATCAGGTCGAGACAGCGCAGCGCGAAATAGACAGCCCAGGATTCTACCCAGCTCAGACAACTGAAGACTCTCTCGATCTCCAGCTTGCCGTCGTCCCGCGTTGCCAGCGCCTCCAGCACCATGCAAAGAAATATTCGATCGGCACCAAAAATCTCGTCCGCGACATCCCCGGGGGTCAGCTTGTCGGCAAGCAGACATTTTACACCCTTCTGAAAGTCGGCGTTGGAGAGGAGATCCTTCGGATGAGCCAGTTCCGCGCACGACTTTTCGAGCCGTTCCGCAATCGTCAGGGCGGGTCTGAGGTCAGGGTTCTCCCCCGCATCATCGAACGCGTCCCCCGGATGATTCTCGGTGTCGGCTTCCCCGCCCCGGCGCAAAAGACGTTTGACGCCCCAGACGAAGCCCAGAATGACAGCAATCAAAAAAATGAAAGGAAAGGTTTCCAATTTGGCGCCCGTCCGGAATACAAGAAATCTTGATCTATCGTAGCATCCCTCAAGGACGCAATACCACGCTCATGCGGCACCGGGAATTTCACTGAGGCGATCATCTGGCGCTCGACCGCAGACTTCGCATAACCTAAACTGGCGATCGCCAACGGACGAAGTGCAGGCATTTTCCGTGAGGCGAAACGGTTTCTTTTTGCATCGCCTCTAACCGCCCATAAATCCTGAATATCGCACCGCAAACGCTCAGCCGGATACGGGCTCCCGCATCGGCCGTGCTTACCGCTAAAACCTCCACGGCGCGCACGAGGCCGTGATCCTCCCCGCACGCCGCGTCACCATTGCGTGAGACGCATTGAATCGAGCGGAATTCGAGCCCAACTTTTGGTTCAAGACAACAAAAAAAGGGGGGCAACAAGGAAGTGGAGAATGGAGATGCGCACGCTACTTATCGCCCCGTCCTTCCTCGTGGCCTACGCAGTGGTCGTCTTGTCGCTTGGCTGGCTGATCACGGCAGGCGGCGGCACGAATTCGCCCAATAGCGGGAGTTACCCGTCGCGCGCCGCATTCGCGACCTGGAATCTGCAGATGCCCATGAGCCGGGCCATAACCGACCATGCCGCCACGGACGAGGATGAGGATGAGGATATGGGCGAAGACCAGCTCCTCTGAGTCTGTCTCGAAGAGTTTGGGATCAATTTCACCCCGGCGGGATGCTGACGTTGAGCGCGTAATGGACTATGACCATGTCCATGCGCGTTACCATTACCGGAACCGACACCGATGTTGGCAAGACCATCGTTTGTGCCTGGTTCATGCTGCACACGCACGCGCGCTACTGGAAACCGGTTCAGGCGGGACTGGATGAAACCGACGAAACCACCATCCGGCGGCTGACCGGCGCCGGCGACGACCGGATTGTCCCGACCGCCTACGCCCTGCCCGAGCCGCTATCACCGCATGAAGCGGCGCGGCGCGCCGGCATAACGATCGATATGAACGAATTTGCCTTGCCGGCGGGCGAGGAGCCGCTGGTTGTCGAGGGCGCCGGCGGCGTGATGGTTCCGCTCAACGACAATAATCTCGTGATCGACATGATCGCCGCACTCGGCCTGCCCGCGGTCCTGGTCTGCCGCACCGCGCTCGGCACTATCAATCATTCGCTTTTGTCGCTGGAGGCGCTGCGCGCCCGGAAGATACCGGTTGCCGGAGCCGTCCTGTCCGGGCCCGACGTGCCCCACAACCGCGCGGCGATTGAAAGCTATGGCAAAGTGCACATTCTGGGGCATATTCCGCCCCTCCAGCCGGTGAGCCGCGAGACGCTTCAAGCAATCGCGCCGGAGATCGACCTGCTGTCCTTGTGAAATGGGAGAATGCGCCGCCCGTGAGTGATTTCCTGGACATCGACAAGCGCCATATCTGGCACCCCTTCACGCAGCATGCGACGGAGCGCGATCCGATTGTGATTGCGCGGGCGAAGGCCGCGTCGCTATTCGACGAGGAGGGCCATGAAATACTCGACCTGATCTCCTCCTGGTGGACCTGCATCCACGGCCATGCCCACCCCGCGATCGTCGAGACCATCGCGGCGCAGGCGGCGACGCTTGAACATGTCATGTTCGCCGGTTTCACCCACCCGCCGGCGGCCAAGCTCGCCAAGGCGCTCACAGACGTGCTTCCCGGCGACCTCAACCGGGTGTTCTTCTCCGACAACGGCTCCACGGCGGTCGAGGTCGCCGCGAAGCTGGCCTATCAGTATCACCGCAACAAAGGCGACACGGCCCGCAGCGAATTCATCGCCTTCGAAGGCGGTTATCACGGCGATACGCTGGGCGCGATGTCGCTTGGAAGGGGTTCCAGTTTTTTCACTCTTTTCGAAGGCCTGATGTGTCGCGTTCACCCCGTCCCCTATGCGCCGACCTGGGACGGCGACAACGCCATCGAGCAACGCGAGCAAGACGCCCTGAAAGCCCTGGACGCCACTCTCGAAGCGCATGGATCGAAGGCCGCGGCGCTCGTCATCGAGCCATTGATGCAGGGTGCGGGGGGTATTCGTTTTTGCCGTCCGGAATTTTTGCGAGGGGTCGCGCAGCGTGCGCGCGACGCCGGACTTCTGGTCATCTTCGATGAAGTGGCGACCGGCTTCGGGCGCACCGGCGCGCTGTTCGCCTGCGAGAAAGCGAAACTCGTCCCCGATGTCATCTGCCTGTCCAAGGGACTGACCGCGGGCGCCCTGCCGATGTCCGTCACGGTGGCGCGGGATGATGTCTATGACGCTTTCCTGAGCGACACATTCGACACCGCGCTTGCCCATGGACATTCCTTTACCGCCAATCCGCTGGCCTGCGCGGTGGCGCTGAAATCCCTTGCGCTGTTCGACGAGGAAAACACGCTTGCGCGGGTCGCCGCCATCGAGGCGCGCCACCGCGAACAGGTCGGGCTTCTGAAGCAGCACCCACGCGCCGAGCGCCCGCGCGCGATGGGCTCCATGCTCGCCTTCGAGATTGCCGGGTCGGAAGGCCATTACAAGACGGCGGACGGCGAGCGCTTGCGCGACTGGTATCTGAATAACGGGCTCAATATTCGCCCGCTCGGCCCCACGGTCTATCTGATGCCTCCCTATTGCATCACCGACGATGAACTCACCCGCGCCTATGCCGGGCTGATCGAAGGGCTCGATACGCTCTAATCCTGAATGTCGATCGACCCTAGCGCCCGCCGGCGCCGGCGCGGAGCACGAAAGCTATGACCTCGGCGACGGCCTCATAGAGCTCGATCGGGATTTCATCGTCGAGCTCCACGCCGCTGAGCGCTTCGGCAAGGACGGGATTGGATTCGATGATGATGCCATGCTCCTCGGCGACGGCGACGATCTGCTCGGCGATCGCACCGTAACCCCTGGCTGTTACGCGCGGCGCTTCGCGGGCGCTGGCGTCATACTCCAGCGCGACGGCGAAAGCGTCTTTCTCACGCCGGCTCATGAGCGGCCATCGACGAAATGCCCAGCCGGTCTTGCCGGTGCGGCGGGAACGCCCCGTCTCACTTGAAGTCTCCCCGGTTCAACGCCTCTTGCGCTCAAGGCGTCGCCAAGTTCGGGCAACAGTTCCTCAAGCGCCGCGGCGGTTTCCTCCCGCTCCGCCCACAGCATGACACCGGCATGCTTCCCGCGTAACGATATATGTGCGTTCACTTCCCCTATTACATTGAAATTAATGGAAAATCGAAGTTGCCATCCACGATCTCGTTCACCCGCCTCAGAACCGCCATCGCGCGAGATCCGGAACTGGGCCATGCTCATATCACCACTCCACAGCAAGGGCAGTTCGAAATGCCATTCGCCAGCGGCGCGCGCATCCGGCGTGGCCCGCATGCCGGCTTCGGGAAGCGAGGAAATCTGGGTGAGACGCAACCGCGACAGCGCCGCCTCGGTCTGGGCGAGCAACATTCTGGCCGCCTCTTTCGGTGCCGCATTGGCGGGCAGCGGCGAACTACTGGAGGGCTCGGCGCGGGGCACCGCGCCGCGCGTTGGCGGAGGCGGCCGGCGCGATGAGCGCAAGGGCGCGGCGGCGTCTCCGCCCAGCCAGCCGGCCAGAGCGCCGCGCAGGGAGAGCAATGCCGCTTTCATATCGCCTTGCAGGGCTGCCGGCGTCGCTCCATTGCGAAGCCCGTTTTCATACAGAATGCCCGAGCGCATCAGCGCGTCCTTTAGCGCCGGTCCGTCGGGGAACTTGCCGTTGAGATTGAGGCGCACGGCGAGAAGTTTGAGCGCTGCCTCGCCAACCGGCGCGGGCATCGCGGCAAGTTTGCCGTCCAGACCCGCAAGACTTGCCAGCAGCGAACCGATGCTGTCCTGCCGCGCCACGGCGCCTTGCGCGGTTTGGGAGATGACTTGCTGCAACCCGTCCCCCGGCGCAGGCTGCGGTAATATAGCGAGCTCCGGCTTGCCGCTAACCGGCGCGCCCGGTACCGGTGTTCCGCTCTGAGGCGGCACTTCAACCAGACGCGCGTTTGCGCCACTGCCCTGCAGCTGAAGCTGGACCAGCGTGCCCGGTTGCGGTCTCCCCTGCAGGGCCGCGTCGAATGTGTGACCGGCGATGAGAACCTGCCCGCCTCCGCCTGGCGACTGACCCAGCACCTGCGCCTGCACGCTCTGGCCCGGACGCAGCGCAAGCGCATCCAGCGCGATTGCGGTGCGCGCCAAGGGAATCAATGCCGGAAGCTGGGCCGAAATTGCCACGGGGAACCGCCGCCTTCGCCGATTTCAGGTGCCGGCGATGGTGCGGGATTATGGTTAACGCATGCTAACGATTTGAGCCTTGGCGGTCCAACTGGCCGAACACCAGATGCCAGGTCACCCGGGCACCGCTGTCGCGCTCCAGCCGGCGCAAGGCGCGGCGCAGCTGGCCCGGCGGAAGCGGCCGGTATCCGGGCTTTGGTTCGCCGGCGCCGATGACCCTCATCGCGGCGAGAAAATCCTGGCCGCGCCCATAGTCGATTGCTTCTCTCGTCTCGGCGGCGATGCCGGGCAAAGCGGGCATGGCAACGGTGCCGTCCGGCAGGTTTTCCGCGGCCAGCGCAGCGCGCCACTCGGGGAAACTGTCCGGCCCGATCGTTGCATAAACGATGGCGCCTCCCGGATTGAGCAGTCCCTGAAGCCTCGCAAGTCCAGTCAGCGGGTCCGCAAACCATTGCAACGCCATTGACAGTGCAATGATGTCGAAGCGTTTCGGCGTGTCCGGGACTTCAGCGTCCATCACCGCGAAACTGACGTTCCCGCTTGCCGGGTCCGTGTAGCGCTTGCCGCAGACAGCGACCATCTCCGGCGCCAGATCGGTAATAAGGAATTTGCCTCCGGGGTAGGCATCAAGCAGATGCCCGGTCAGAAATCCGGTGCCGCATCCAACCTCAAGGACGGCGGGTGCCTGGCGCGGCGGCAACGAAGCGGCAAGCCGCGATGCGACGCGACGCTGCAAACCGGCATGCGCGTCATAGTCCCCCGCGCGGGCGCCAAAACGCCGGGCGATGAGCCTATTCCGGGTCAGATCCTTTGCGGCAAGCGTCATTTCTCAAGACCGGAGATAAAGTCTGAAATCTGTTCGGCGCACCATTCAGCCTGCGTCAGGGGAAGCATATGCCCCCCCGAGTCGCGCCATCGCAAGTCCGCCTCGCCCTCACCCCAAATCGCTTCGGTCATCGGCTCTCGTACGATGGGATCATCTTTGCTTGCGAGCGCCAGAATGGGCGCGCCGAGCGAGCAGCGTTCTGCTTCAGTATCCCAGCTCGCGAGCCATTGCAGCCCGCCGCGCAACGTGCCGGTATCGAGAGCGCCGCCGGGCCCCTCGTCGCCGAGACCGCATATCTGCCAGAACTGGCGCATTTGCGCTTGCGGATCCCGCCGCAACCCCTCCAGCATCGCCGGCAAAATCTCGGGCGGAGCATGTTTGTGGAAACAGTCGAAGCCGGCGATACTGACGAGCCCTCGCGTGGGCTGTGTTCCATGCTTCAGCAACCACGTCACGCCGAAGGAATGACCGATCCAGAGCGCATCGCCGGGTATCGCCGCCGCGCCCTTGGGGCCGCCGCGCAGAAATCCCAGATCGATAAGGACCGGCTCGACGCCAATATCCTCAAGCAGCGGGATGAGTGCATCCCAGACGCCGCCGTGAAATCCCCAGCCATGGATAAAAACGACTTTCATATCTGAATCTGTTTTTTCGGAAACATGGTTCCAACATATTGAAAGTGAGCAATTTTATCCACTGGCCCGCGCCGCCTTGGTTGCTTGCGCCAATGCATCCAGAAGAGCCTTGGTCTGCTGCTCGGAATGCGCGGCGGAAAATGCGACGCGGAGCCGCGCCGCGCCTTTGGGAACCGTTGGCGGGCGGATCGCCGTCACCCAGAAACCGGCATCGGCGAGATCGGCGCTCAGCGCAAGGGCGTCTTCGGCTTGCCCGGCGATCACCGGTACGATCTGCGTTTGCGAGGCGCCGGTGTCGTAACCCAGAGCCCTGGCCTGCTGGCGAAACCCTTCCGCCAGAGCGGCAACATGGGCGCGCTCGCCGTCCAGTCCGGGAACGAGATCGAGCGCAGCGTCGACCGCGCCCAGAACAGGCGGCGGCAGCGCGGTCGAGTAGATCAGCCCGCTGCAGCGGTTGACCAGATAATCCCGCATCAACTTGGTGCTCGCGACATAGGCGCCAAAGCTGCCCAGCGCCTTGGAGAATGTGCCGATCGCCATATCCGCGCCGGCGCTGAGCCCGCTTCCGCCGGCGCCGAGCACGCCGGTTGCATGGGCGTCGTCGCAGATCACAAATGCCTCATGCGCCTTGGCCAGGGCAATGATCCGCTCCATGGGGGCAATGTCGCCATCCATCGAAAAAACGCTCTCGGTGAGAATGAATTTCGGGCGATCGTCACCAGCGTGGTTTTGCAGGAGCGTGTCAAGATGATCTGCATCGCAGTGGCGGTAGCGCTGTTGCCGCACGCCGGCGGCGCTGCAGCCGAAATGCATACTGGAATGATTGAGCCGGTCGGCAAAAACCAGCGGCTCCGCCCCGAGCGCATCTTTGTCGAACAGGGCCTGGAGAACCGCGCCGTTGGCCTGAAAGCCCGACGCCATCACCAGCGCCGCTTCGCTGCCCTTGAGCGAAGCGACCCTGGCCTCGATCCGTTCGAAGGGTTCGATATTGCCGGTCACCAGCCGCGACGCCGCGCAACCCGCCCCATAGCGCTCCGCCCAGTCACGGGCGCGCTCGACGAGGAGGGGATGGCGCGCCAGGCCCAGATAGTCGTTGCTGGAGAAATTGATAAAGGACGCGCCTTTCATGGTAATGGCAACGCTGCCGTCATGGGCAAGCGACAACAGCGAGCGGCGCAGACCCGCGCGCGCGCGCGCCTCCAGCCAATCTCCATATCGACTTTCTATCGCACTCATCATCCTGTATTACCGGAGCGGCGGTTCACCAGCAAATAGACGCAGGGAATACAGACATGGCCGACATGACGGACAGCGCAAACAGCGTCCGCCCAGGGACCAATGGCGGCGACGCCGCGCCGCGTCATGACTGGAGCACGGATGAAATACTGACGATCTTGCACAAGCCGTTGAGCGAGCTCGTCTATGAGGCGCAAAGCGTGCACCGCCGCTTCCACGAAGAAGGGACCGTGCAGCTTGCCAGCCTGCTGTCGATCAAGACCGGCGCTTGCCCCGAGGATTGCAAATATTGTCCGCAATCGGCCCATTATGCGAATGAAACCGGGCTGGAGCGCGAAACGCTTCTCGATGTCGATACGGTTCTTGCAAAGGCGCGGCTGGCCAAGGATGCCGGCGCCACGCGTTTTTGCATGGGCGCGGCCTGGCGCGAAGTGCGCGAGGGGGCCGAGTTCGACCAGGTGCTCGACATGGTGCGCGGCGTGAGTTCGCTTGGCATGGAAGCCTGCGTCACGCTGGGGATGCTGAATCAGGAGCAGGCCGACCGCCTCGCCGAGGCCGGGCTGAATTCCTATAATCACAATCTGGATACCTCGCCCGACTTCTACGGCAAGGTCATCACGACACGAACCTACCAGGACAGGCTGGACACGATTGCGTGCGTCCGCAATGCAGGGATCAAGGTGTGCTGCGGCGGCATTATCGGCATGGGAGAGAGCGAGCGTGACCGCGCCGGAATGCTCCAGGTGCTGGCCGCCATGGATCCGCACCCCGAAAGCGTGCCGATAAACGCCCTCGTCCCCGTTCCCGGAACCCCGCTGGAGGCCTGCGAACCCGTCGACCCGCTGGAGATGGTGCGGATGATCGCGACAGCCCGGATCATCATGCCGCAATCGCGCGTCCGGCTCTCGGCAGGGCGGACGGAATTCTCCAGGGAAACCCAGCTTTTGTGCCTGCTGGCCGGCGCCAATTCGATTTTCTACGGCGAAAAGCTGCTGACGACGGCCAATCCCGATACCGCGGACGATATCGCTTTGATCCAGGAGGCGGGCCTGCGCGTCCTGGGCGGCGCTGCCAACGAGGCTTGAGGAACATATGACACGCATTGTTTACGTGAACGGCAACTATGTGCCGGAAGACGAAGCCAAAATTTCAATCTTCGACCGCGCCTTCCTGTTTGCCGACGGTATCTATGAAGTCACGGCTGTACTCGACGGCAAACTGGTCGACTATGAGCCGCATATGGAACGCCTGCATCGCTCCCTGCGGGAGCTCGACATGGGACAGCCCATCACGGATGCGGAGCTCAAAGAGATGCATGAGCAGCTCATGGCGCGCAACAATATCACCGAAGGCCTGATCTACATGCAGATCACCCGCGGTGTTGCCGAGCGCGACTTCGCCTATCCCGAGAATGCCGCGCAGACGCTTGTCGCCTTCACCCAGGTCAAAGAGCTGTCCGATCCGACGACAGCAAGAACGGGTATCAGGATCATCACCATTCCCGATATCCGCTGGCACCGCCGCGACATCAAAACCACCGGTATGCTCGCACAGGCCATGGGCAAGGAAGCCGCGAAGCAGGCTGGCGTCAATGATGCATGGATGGTCGAAGAGGGGTATGTGACCGAAGGAACCTCGAATACCGCCTTTATCGTGCTCGACAACAACCGGCTGATCACCCGGCCCCTGTCAAATGCTGTCCTGCCCGGCATAACCCGGCGCATGATCCTCAAACTCGCCGAATCCGGAGCCATCACCGTCGAAGAACGCACCTTCACGATCGATGAAGCCAAAGGCGCATCGGAAGCCTTCCTGACGAGTGCCTCCAGCTTCGTTATGCCCGTTGTCGAGATTGATGGCGTCAAGGTCGGTGGCGGGCAGCCCGGCCCCGTGACGCGCAAGCTGCGCGAGATGTATCTCGCCGAGGCCCGCGGCGGCTGAGATCGCCGGTAAGAAAGCCTTAACCATATATCGCTATTATTCGAATCGTCGCGGGGCGCCAGCCCGGCGGCACATGACTCCCCCTGATACGATACGACTGCAGTATCTCGGCCCGGTGTCCCAGCACCGGGCCGTTTCTTTATGATGCGCCGAAAGGGCTCTAAAGATAGAGCTTGAAGCCGACGTGGCTCGGTTCAAATCCCAGCCCCTCGTAAAAACGTATCGCGCCGGGACGCTGCCTGTTCGACGTGAGCTGCACGATCCGGCAATTCTGCTCCCGGGCGGTGGCGATGGCATGGATCATCATTTGCTCACCAAGCCCCTTCCCGCGCATATTTTCCGCCACCCGCACACCCTCGATAAGCGCGCGCCGGCCACCCTCAAAGCTCAGGTTGGGAATGATCGTGAGCTGATAGCAGCCCACGACCCTGCCATCGGCCTCGGCGACGAATACCGTATTGCGCGGATCCGGCTCAATCTCGCGGAAGGCCGCTTCATAGGCGCTGATATCGTCCGTCGAGAGCTCGCGTCCCGCGCCGAGCTCGTCGTCCGCCAGCAGCGCGGCGACCTGTGCAAGATCGTCTTGCCCGCAGGGGCGAATCAGATTTTCCGTAGCAACGGCCATAGACACCCTGCCCTCATTTCCAAGACCCAAGCAATAGCGGTTATTTCGCCACCGGGAAACTCCGCTGACAGCCGTTGCCGATCGCGATGTTAGCGGCGAGAACAGAAGCTCCCGGGCGTTATGCGCCGCCGCCGACGACAAACTCGCCTTTCATGCCGGCCTCATAATGACCGGGAACGTTGCAACCGAATTCGATCGTCGCGCCCTTGTGGAACATCCAGACGATTTCAGCCTGCTTGCCCGGTTCGATCATGGCGCTGTTACCATGCGAATGTTGCATGCCGGGCATCATCTTGGTTGCCGTCATATGGCCTTCATCCATCATCTTCATCATTTCGGCTTGATGCTGCTTCTGCATCTCATGCGAGCCGATGGTGAACTCGTGCAGAAGCTCGCCCTTGTTGCGGATGACAAAGCGGATCGTCTCACCGTCCTTCACCTGGA
>JAJFHO010000096.1 GCA_021775575.1 Hyphomicrobiales bacterium | reverse complement strand
TCTTGAGTGTCAGACAGGTGTTCGCATCATAGTAATTGGACTGGCAGCGCAAACAGTGGATGCACTCGTTGGGATTGATCGCGCCCATGGGATGAATGGCCTGAACGGTGCAGCGTGCCGCGCAAATCCTGCACTCCGCGCCGCACTGGCGGCGGCGCTTCAGCCACTCGAACATGTGCATCCGGGCCGGGATCGCCAGCGCCGCGCCCAGCGGGCACAGATAGCGGCAGAAAAACCGCTCGATAAACAGACCGGCCGCAAGCAGTGCCACGACATAAAGTCCGAACGGCCAGGGCCGGACAAACTTCATGATGATCGCGGTCTTGAACGGTTCGATTTCGGCGAGTTCGAAAGCCCATGTCAATGACTGCAGAGAGGCCCCCACAATACCCAGGAACAGGATGTATTTGATGGGCCACAAACGCTCATGCAGCGCCCAGGGAACTTCTATCTGCGGTACCTTGAAGCGCCTCGCGGCCATGTTGGTGAATTCCTGCAGTGCGCCGAACGGGCAAAGCCAGCCGCAGAAGACGCCGCGCCCCCAAAACAGCATCGCCACGGCGACGAAACCCCACAACAGGAAAATGAGCGGATTGAGCAGGAACAGCTCCCACTTAAAGCCGGTCAGAAAGGCATGGGCGAAGGTGATTACATTAACGACCGAGAGCTGCGCTCCGGCGTAGAAGCCGATGAACAGCAGCGTGAATGCGAGGAAGACAGTGCGTACGCCAATATAGAGGTTCAAGCGCCGGGTCAGCGCATCCTGGAATATCAAAATGCCGCCCAGCACCAATAGCATGCACGCGAGGATGACGATCTCGTTGGTGCGGGCGCGCCAAATCTCCCTCCAGACGGCAGGCTCGGGGCCGGCTCGCGCCATATCGCCTGCATCGAGGATGAAGCTTCCCGAAAGCCGGTAATCAAGCGGAAATCTGGTGATGCGTTCGCCGCCCCCCTCGATTTCCCTCGACACCAGCAGGTTCAATCGCCAGGACACCAGCGGATCGAAGCCCGTGCCGGAAGGGATCTTGAAGACAGCGATCTCGCGGAACAGCGGTGCTCCTTCCGCTTTCATGGCCTCGACGAAACGATAATTCTCCTTGCTCAGCCGGATCGTTCTTGTGCCCTGGACCAACTCGATGCGATCAAAAGTCCCGGATCGTTTCCAGCCCGTGCCTTTAAAGGAATAAAGACCGTTCGCGGCAACAAGAATGGCGTTGTCCAACGCCCCCATTTCCGCGAACAAATTCTCATAAACCTGCCGGCCGAGAATATTCTGACCGATCATTGGCGGTGTCAGAAGCGCCGTATTGAGGTCAACATACAAACCGGCAGGATCATCGATTGCCTCGCCAAGTTCGGCCGCGGCCTCGCCACGCGTGATGATCCGCCTGGAGACCGCACCGCCGGCGACCAGTTCCGCCCAGTTCATGGCTGCGTAAGATGTTCTGTCGAGGCGGCGCTTGGTACCGGCGCTGTCCAGCAGACCGCGGGATCGCGCCACGGCCCGCGCGGACCGGAAAATGGCGTCGCGTATGACCGCACTGGAAACGCTTGCCCCTGCGACCACGTCGGGGACGCCGGAACCTGTCTCGGCAATTTTGCGGATCGTGGAGGATTTTCGGATATCGAGTCCGGAAAATCCCGAAACATAAGCGTTGAGATCTTCCGTCGTAATACCGATGACGAGTATCGGTTCCTGATGCGAAGCAATGCGCGCTCCGGCAATCTTGCCATCGAGCGTCATGGCGACATGAATGTCGATCGGCCGGCCCGAATAGCCGACCGACCCCGAAACTGCCTGGGTTGAGAATACGTAGCCATAAAGCCTGCCATTCCTGGCGACTTCCGCGGCGGGCGGATCGCCCTCGACAGCTTGGATAGCTATGCCTTTTCCGGCTGTACCGAAGAGCGCCGCGACTTCTGCTGTGTCGAGGGCGGCGGACCAGGATGGAGACGACGGCAGAAAAACGCATAGGGCAGCAAGGAAAACAAAACGGCAGAATGCGAGCAGGAAGCTCCCTGCGCACTCCCGTTCTGCTCCTGGCGGTTTCATTGTCGCGCGAGTTTATGACCCGATATCTGCAGTCAACTTGATTTCAATCAATTGCTCTGGCCGAGATGGATGCTCGGCGCCTGCCGCTTGACATATGTCATATTGCGCCCGGCCTCCTCAATATAGATTCAAACAGCTTGCTTCAGGGAGGAATATCATGGCCAGGCTATATAAACACGCCGCTATTCTCGGCGGCATCATATTGGCGCTCGCGGTTACCGGCATCAACCCCGGGGCGGGCAACGCGCAATCATCCGACAAGGCGGACATCAAGAAACACAAGACCTCGCCCGGCGGGCAGTATCAGCCTCAGCTCGATGTTCTGCGGGATCTTGGCGTGGAGATTCCCGGCCGCAAACCCGGCGATCCGGTCATATCGCCAGAGGAGTACAAGCAGGCCAACAAAATCTATTTCGAGCGCTGCGCCGGCTGCCACGGCGTACTGCGCAAGGGCGCGACGGGCAAGGCGCTGACCGGCGACATTACCCGCGACCGCGGCTACGAAAGCCTTCGCGATTTCATCACCTACGGGTCGCCCGGCGGCATGCCGAACTGGGGAACCTCGGGCGATTTGTCGGAAAAAGAAATCGATATCATGGCGCGGTACCTGTTGATCGACCCGCCGCAGCCGCCGGAATTCGGCATGCCGGAAGTGCGCGCTTCGTGGAAAGTGCATGTTCCCGTCGCCAAGCGGCCCACCAAGCAGCTGAACAAGCTGGATCTGGACAATCTGTTCTCGGTGACGCTCCGGGATTCGGGAGAAATCGCCCTGATTGACGGCGCGTCGAAAAAGATCGTGAAGATCATCAAGACCGGCTACGCGGTCCATATTTCACGCATATCCGCGTCCGGCCGCTACCTGTTCACCATTGGCCGCGATGCGAAAATCGTGCTGATCGATATGTGGATGAACGAGCCGACGCCAGTCGCGGAAATCAAAATCGGCTCCGAGGCGCGCTCCGTCGAGACCTCGAAAATGAAGGGCTGGGAAGACAAATATGCGATCGCCGGGGCTTACTGGCCGCCGCAATATGTGATCATGGACGGTGCGACGCTGGAGCCGAAGAAAGTCGTGTCGACGCGCGGCATGACATATGACACCCAGGAATATCATCCAGAGCCCCGGGTCGCGGCGATCGTGGCATCTCACTATCACCCGGAATTTGTCGTCAACATCAAGGAGACCGGGCACATCCTGCTGGTAAATTATGAGGATCTGGACAACCTGAAAGTGACGACGATTGCAGCCGAACGGTTCCTGCACGACGGCGGGTTCGATTCAACGGGACGGTATTTCCTGGTGGCCGCGAATGCGCGCAACAAAATTGCAATCGTGGACACCAAGGAAAACAAGCTCGTCGGTTTGGTTGAAACCGGCACTACGCCGCATCCGGGGCGCGGCGCGAACATCGTCCACCCCAAATTCGGTCCTGTTTGGGCGACCAGTCATTTGGGCGATGAAACCATCGCGTTGATCGGCACCGATCCGGACAAGCATCCCGAACAGGCCTGGAAAATGGTGCAGTCGCTGGAAGGTCAGGGTGGCGGATCGCTGTTCATAAAGAGCCATCCAAAATCGGGGCATCTCTATGTGGATACGCCACTCAATCCGGAAGCGGAGATCTCATCTTCGATAGCGGTGTTCAAGATATCCGATCTCGCCGACAAAGAGCCTCAGTACAAGGTTCTGCCCATCGGTGAATGGTCCGGCATCTCGGAAGGCTCGCGCCGGGTCGTACAGGGCGAATTCAACAAAGCGGGAGACGAGATCTGGTTCTCCGTCTGGAACGCCAAGGACCAGGAGTCGGCCATCGTGGTCGTCGACGACAAGACGCTGAAGAAAAAGGCGGTGATCAAGGACAAGCGTCTGGTGACGCCGACGGGTAAGTTCAATTTCTACAATACCCGCGAGGACATCTATTAGCCCCGGGCAGATGCAATCTGGACCTCGGAACTTGGCCAGGACGGCGGGATGGTGACATGAGACTGCCGGATGCTTTGCTTGGTGAGCATGGCGTGCTCCGGGCATTGTTTGATCACGTCGAGAAAACGGTGAGCGCGGACAGCGATATCTCCACGGTTCACACAGCCTGTGCGGTCGTGGAAACCCTGCTGGTCTCCCACGCAAGTCTGGAAGAGGAGCTGCTATTCAAGGACATGGAGGCGGTGATTGGCGCTGGGGGACCACTTTCGGTCATGCGCGCGGAGCATGCGGAAATAGACCGGCTGCTTGAAAGCGCGAGAGGCAGCCAGGACGTGGCCGCAGCGGGGACAGCACTGCACCAGGCACTGGAGCTTGCGCGCGCCCATTTCCAAAAAGAGGAAGCGGTATTGTTTGTGATGGCGCGGCAGGTCCTCGACGACGACAGCCTCATTCGCAGCGGAGAAGACTGGGCGCGTTCGCGCAATGTGACCCTGGGTTGAGCGCCAATGCCCCTCAACCGAACAGATGGCTTCTTGCGCCGGCCAAATTTCGCCGGTCGGCAAACCGTTCTACGGTCCGCGCTGCGCAAGCAGAGGTTTCACCTTCCGATAAGCGCTCCCGATATGGTCGCGCATCAGGTTTGACGCTTTTTCCTCTTCGCCGCTTACCATTGCTTCGAAGATAGCCGCGTGCTCGCGCCATACCTGCTCGGAAAAATCCGGAATCTGCAGCACTTCTCCCATCGCACGGCGCAGGTGCCGCCAGTTGAGTCGCATTGTTTCCAGAATCAGCTTGTTGCCGGATAGCGCGTAGATGAGCGAGTGAAAATCCATGTCGGCTTCGATCAACGCCCTGTTGTCATTCAAGGCGACGACCTTCTCGCCATGCCTGACAAGCGCCCTTCCGCGTTCAACCTTATCGGCGGTGAGATTGGGCGTCGCCAAGGTAACGGCAAGCGGTTCGACAGCCGACCGAAATTGATAGATGTCCGCGAACATTCGCTCTTCAAGCGGCGCCACGACAACCCCGCGCCGTCCCGCTTCGCGAACGAAGCCCTGTGACTTGAGCATGGTCAGCGCGCTTGCAATGGGCTGGCGCGAAACGTTGAGCTTCCTCGCAACGTCGTCCTGCGCCAGGCGTTCGCCAGGTGCCAGCGTGCCATCACAGATGGCATCAAGAATGGCGTCGTAAGCCTGCTCGACAAGGGTCTTCGGCTGGGCAAGAGCGTCCACCAGATCATTCCTTTCCGCGATTCAATTCCATTTCTCCTTGACAGAGCGCCTTCCTGTCAAGAGATTGTATACCGTATTCCGAATGCGAAACATCAGGGCAATGAAGGACGCGCCCATGAGTCAACCAATTCGTGTCCTGCTGGCGAAGGTAGGTCTCGACGGTCACGACCGTGGAATCAAGATCGTCGCCCGTGCCTTGCGGGACGCCGGTATGGACGTGATCTACACGGGCCTTCACCGCTCGCCCGAAGAGGTCGTGATCGCAGCCGTCCAGGAAGACGTTGACGTGCTCGGCGTAAGCCTGTTGTCGGGCGTGCAGATGACGGTGTTCCCGAAAATATTCGAGCTACTCCAGACGAATGGCGCCGATGACATGATCGTCGTGGCCGGCGGCGTCATGCCGGACGAGGACGTGGCCGAACTCAAGAAAATGGGCGTCAACGAAGTGCTGCTGCAGGATACGCCGCCGCAAACGATAATCGATACCCTGACTCGTCTCGTGGAGGAGCGCGGCGCGCGCTGACGCCGGAAGCTATGGAAGCCTGGTCATTCCCGCCCGCTTACGACGAGAGCTTTCTACCCGCTCCAGACAGCCGCTACTGGTTTCCCCGGCGTGAGACCATGCCGGCGGAAGACCGGGAGAAGATGATCCTGGAACGCCTCCGGACAGTATGCGGCCATGTCTATGAACACGCGCTCTTCTACCGCCGGAAATGGGACCAGGCAGGCTTCCACCCGAGCCATCTCAAGTCACTCCAGGATTTCGAGGAAAAGGTCCCGGTCGTTACCAAAACGGACCTGCGCGAGGCCCAGGAACGCGCGCCGCCGTTTGGTGATTACCTCTGCGTGCCGGAGCAGGACATCTTCCACGTCCACGGCACCAGCGGCACGACAGGGCGGCCCACAGCTTTCGCGATCTCGCAGGGCGATTGGCGTGCGATAGCCAACGCACATGCCCGTATCATGTGGAGTATGGGGCTGCGTCCGGGCGATACGATCTGTGTCGCGGCCATCTTTTCCCTCTATATGGGGAGCTGGGGTGCGCTCGCCGGCGCGGAACGCCTGGGCGCCAAATGTTTCCCGTTCGGCGCCGGAGCGTCCGGCATGTCGGCGCGCTGCGTACAATGGCTCAATATGCTGAAACCGACGGCGTTCTACGGAACCCCGACCTACGCGCTGCACATCGCCCAAGTTGCGGCGGACGAGGGTGTGAACCCGCGCGACTTCCAACTCAAGATCATGTTTTTTTCCGGCGAGCCCGGCGCTTCAATCCCGGCCATCCGCGAACGCATCGAAGGTCTCTACGGGGCCAAGGTATACGATAGCGGCTCCATGGCCGAGATGAGTCCGTGGATGAATGTCGCGAGTTCGGCCGAGACTGACGGAATGCTCTGCTGGCAGGACGTCGTCTACACAGAAGTGTGCGATCCCGATACCATGCGCCGGGTTCCATACGGTGAGCGGGGAACGCCCGTATACACCCATCTGGAACGGGTGTCCCAGCCGATGATCCGGCTGGCGTCGGGGGATCTGACCCGGTGGGTCAGCGAAGCGAACCCGTGCGGGCGGACCTATCCGCGCCTGCCGCAGGGCATCTTCGGGCGAATCGACGACATGTTCACGGTCCGCGGCGAGAATGTTTATCCAAGCGAGATTGACTCAGCCCTCAACGAACTGCAGCGCTATGGCGGAGAACACCGGATCGTCATCAGCCGCGAGGCGGCGATGGACGAGCTTCTTTTGCGCGTGGAAGCCGATGCCGAAACCTTCGCCAGCTCCGATGCAGCAGCCCAATTCTGCATCGAGGTCGAGAAAAATCTGCAGAAAATGCTCGGCTTGCGCGCCGCCGTCGAGATTGTCGAGCCTGGCTCGATACCGCGAACCGATTTCAAGGCACGCCGTGTGATAGACGACCGGGCCGTCTTCCAGGCCATGCGAACGCAACTGGAAGGAGCGAACCGCTGATGGGCACCTATGTTCCCTCCGTGGAACTCATTGCTCGCGTTCAAGCCGGCGAGCCAGCCGCGATCGGGCGTCTGATGTCGCGTGCCGAGTCGGGAATGGCGGAAGCACGCGAAGCGCTCGTGCGCATCCACAAGCTGGCCGGGCGGGCGCAAGTTGTCGGCATTACCGGCGTTCCCGGTAGCGGAAAGTCCACGCTGGTGGGCAAGCTCGCGCGGAACCTGCGAACCAGCGGCAGCAAGGTCGGTATCATCGCCGTCGATCCATCCTCACCCTATTCAGGCGGCTCCATCCTGGGAGACCGCATTCGCATGAGCGACCTCGGGACCGATCCCGGCATCTATATCCGCAGCATGGCGACCCGCGGCGCGACCGGCGGCATGGCCCGCGCAGCTCTCGAGGCGGTTGATATTCTCGACGCCGCCGGTTTCGGGGTCGTCATCCTGGAAACCGTCGGCGTCGGACAGGATGAGGTGGAAATCGTACGCGCTTCGCACACCACGGTGGTGGTCTCTGCGCCCGGCCTTGGCGACGACATCCAGGCGATCAAGGCGGGCCTTCTGGAGATCGCCGATATCCATGTCGTGTCGAAATGCGACCGGAGCGACGCCAATCGGACGCTGACCGATTTGAAGCAGATGCTGATGTTGGGAATGCGCGAGCACAAACCGGCCGACTGGACCGTTCCCGTTATTGGCACCAGTGCGGTTTCCGGAGAGGGGCTCGACGAGCTGTCAGACGCGATCGTCCGGCATCACGACGTGACCTCCGCTTCCGATGCGGGCCGTGCGCAGCGCAAAAGCATGGCCGAATTCCGGCTGCGAAAGACTGCGGAAAATCTGTTGTTTGATCGATTTGTCGAGACGACGGCGGCTGCGAGCGGGAAGCTGGCCGAGCGGCTCATGCGCCGGGAGAGCGACCCCTATACACTGGCAGAAGAACTTCTCGCGGCCACGCTCGCAAAGGAGGACGACAATGAACGAGATGTTCACTCCAAAATCGCTTGAAAAACTGCGGAGCGAGGTGGAGCGCTGGGAGAGCAATGAGGTCGCCGCCTTCCTGAAAAAGCAGGCCGAGCGCAAGGAGCAGTTCTTCACGACCGGCGACTTTCCCGTCCAGCGCGTCTATACCGCCGCCGACATGGCAGACACGCCGCTTGAGGATATCGGCCTGCCGGGCCGCTTCCCGTTCACGCGCGGTCCCTACCCGACCATGTATCGCAGCCGGGTGTGGACCATGCGCCAGATCGCCGGCTTCGGGACCGGCGAGGATACCAACAAGCGCTTCAAATATCTGATCTCGCAGGGTCAGACAGGGCTTTCAACGGACTTCGATATGCCCACGCTTATGGGATATGACTCCGATCATCCGATGAGCGACGGCGAGGTCGGGCGCGAGGGCGTGGCGGTCGACACGCTGGCCGACATGGAGGCGCTTTTCGACGGCATCGACCTGGAGCAGATTTCGGTATCGATGACCATCAATCCGAGCGCCTGGATATTGCTCGCAATGTATGTAGCGCTGGCCGAGAAGCGCGGTCTCGACCTGAACAAACTCTCCGGCACCATCCAGGCGGATATTCTCAAGGAGTATATGGCGCAAAAGGAGTATATTTACCCGATCGCGCCATCGGTCCGCATCGTACGCGATTGCATTTCGTTCAGCGCCCGCAACATGAAGCGGTACAACCCGGTCAATATCTCGGGTTATCATATTTCGGAGGCCGGCTCCTCTCCGCTGCAGGAAGCCGCCTTCACCATGGCCAATCTCATCGTCTATGTGGAGGAGGTGCTCAAGACCGGCATGACGGTGGACGAGTTCGCGCCGCGGCTTGCTTTCTTCTACGTCTCTCAAGCGGACCTGTTCGAGGAGATCGCCAAATTCCGGGCGCTGCGCCGCTGCTACGCCAAGATCATGAAAGAGCGCTTTGGCGCAAAGAACCCGGAATCGATGCGGCTTCGTTTCCACTGCCAGACCGCGGCGGCGACGCTGACCAAGCCGCAATACCAGATCAACATCGTCCGCACCGCCTTCCAGGCCCTTGCCGCGGTTCTCGGCGGCTGCCAGTCACTGCACACAAACGGGTATGACGAAGCTTTCGCGATCCCGACCGAAGACGCCATGCGCATGGCGTTGCGCACGCAGCAAATTATCGCCGAGGAAACAAACGTCACCAATGTCATCGATCCGGTTGGCGGTTCCTATTACGTCGAAAGCCTGACCAACGAATTCGAGACAAAAATTTTCGAGATTCTTGCCTATGTGGAAGAACATGGCGGCACGATCAAATTGATCGAGGAAGGCTGGTTCCAGAAGCAGATCGCCGACTTCTCCTATGAGACCGCCTTGCGCAAGCAATCCGGCGAAAAGCCCGTGATCGGCGTCAACACCATGGTCGAGGAGGACGAAAACCAGGAGATCGAAACCCACCCCTACGAACCGTCGACCGCCGCACGGCAGATCGCGCGGACAAAAAAAGTTCGGGCGGAACGCGATAACGCAAAAGTCGCGATGCTTCTGGACAAGCTTGTCGAAGTCGCGAGCGACGAAACCCAGAACATCATGCCCGTCACCGTCGAACTCGTGCGCGAGGGCGCAACAATGGGCGACATCGTCGAGAAGCTGAAGGCGGTTTGGGGCACCTATCGAGAAACTCCGGTTTTTTGATCGTGGCATCGGGCCGTTGCAGGCGGTTTGCCGGGCTTCCTGCCCACATTGTCCTACTTGGCGGGCGCTCGCGCCTGGTCTATCTCTCTGGGCCGAATGGGCCATATCTTTGAACGAGAGCACCGAGCAATGAATTCTTCGAAAGCGTCAGGGACCGAGACTGTCCGGAGCGTCGTCTACACGTGGGAATGTGACGCGGTGGAGCATTTCACCACTGCCGCATATTTCAAGAAACTGAGCAGCTCGACCATGAGAATGCTGAGCCTGCTCGGGATAAATCCGGATGATCCGTTGCTCCCCTGGACCGCAACCTGCCGAGCGCGTTTCCTGAAAGAGTTATCGGTCGGTGACGTCTACCACATGACCGCCGGAGTGGTGGAGGCGGCGGACGATTTCCTTCTTCTCGGCCATCGGCTGTTCAATTCCGATACCGGCGATCTCTGCACCACATTTCTCCAGAAACTCACTCCCGGTGCGAAATGCGATGCGTCTCCCCTGCAGATCGAATGGGACGACCCCGAACCCTCGCGGAAACCTGATCCGGACAAGAGTTCGCAGTGGCTGCAGTCGAGCGCGTCGATCGTAAGGCCGGAGGACGTAGACTGGGCCGGGCGCGTCGGTCTTGGTGCGCTTATAAACCAGTTTTCTGCAGCCAATATCCAGACGCAGTCCACGATCGGCATGAGCCCGTCCTATATGCGGTCTGGCCGGAAAGGCTACTCGACGGCGGAGTATCAGCTACAGATCTTCAAAATGCCGCCGGGCGTCGGCGTGCAGCTCGAAAGCAAGAGTGCCACCGTCCATGTCGGGAGCACGTCGATCTGGTTCGTCCATGAACTCTACGATTGTGAAGACAAGACACTATTCGCTCGTTTGGGGCAGCTCGGTGTGCATCTCGACCTCGACGCACGCAGGCCAAGTCCCCTGCCCGACGAGATTCGCGCGCGAGCGCTGGCCGGCCTGAAGCAATAGGGGAAAGCCGGAACGCCGAAGGCGGAAACACAAGGGTCCAGGAGAATGCACTGCCGTCATCGTGCGCGCCTGTCCTCGCGGATCATGTCGCTGGCTTTCTCTGCAATCACAAGCAGAAGTCAAATGCTGAACGCCGTGATCCGGTTCATCAATCACCGTCCCTGCAGGGGTTTCTTGTGCGGTTTTGCAGGCCGGTCCGGGCCCCAGACGCGACTGTAGTAACTGTCGGCCAGCGCCAGGGCGCCAACGGGATTGTGGGCAAGCACCCTGTCCTTGGCGACAAGGGTTGTCGCGAGGCCCTCGGAATGTTTGAAGAACAGGCTGTCATGACCGATACACAACCCCAGGACCACATTCATTTGGCAACCGGCGTCGTTCAGCAGTTGGGCCTGGGAGATCGGGTTGCACATGGATTCATGGCCGCCGGGGCGAATCTTTTCATGATCTTCAAGGCCGATATCCTCTTTCGGAATGCCATCATGTTTGCAGGCGGCGGACGCCACTTCAAATCCGTGGCTTTCAAGAATCTGACTTAAGGTATTGGCGTGATCGACAAAGCTGATGCAGGTCGCGATTCCGATCTTGCTGAACCCCATTTTCTTGGCAAACTCGCAAATCTCCTCAACCCGTGTCCACTTGCAATAACCCTCCGCCTCAACACGCGCTGATTCCTGTGCGACCCGGTGACAGAAGGGATTTTCATACATCTCGCGGGCAGCTTCGATGCCATCGGGATTGACCTTGGACGGACAAAATCCGGGGCCGCGCTCCTCATCTTCGCCCTGACGGCAGGCGCGCACGGTCGGGGGGCAATAAGCGCACCCGGGATCGGTATATCTTGGGGCGGAAACGTCTTTCTTTGCTGTCTTGTTCTTTGTCGTCATTGACCGGTTTTCATTTACCTCTGCCACCCGGAGGGATTGTTGTCGGCAATGATGGTGTCGAAAAGTGCACGTTTTTACAAGGCCTTCGAAAGGTCCCTCATGTCGCACCGCGTTTGGCGAAGGCGTCAAGCGACCCTGGCAGGGCCTTCCCACCAACCTGTCCTCTCTGCTTGATGCATGTGTCCCGGTTCCGAGTGGACTGTCAGGCGTCAGCGCTCATGGACATGCCTATGGGCGCTGACGCCGGACACCCACAAGCGGACATGCTGACTTGGTTGCCAACCCTCTGCGTGCTGAATACGATAGCGGAGGGTGTCTATAATGGGTTGCGTCCGTGCGAAGAGCCACAAGCGTCAGTCAGAACTGTCCCCTTGGGTTGTCCGTTGGTCCCATAAGTCGACTCGATAACACTTGCTTTCTCTCGTACAGTTTAAGCAAGGCATGTAAGGAAGATGAAACGGAGAATTCATGATGTCTACGAAAAATGAGCATAAGAAACTTATAAACGAAACGAACTTATTTTCGGGCATTGGCGATAAAATGCACGACAGCATCGTGAAAATTTCTACAGAACAGAAATTTCAAGCGGATGAGTCTATCTATAAGACTGGTGATGATGCCATTGATATATACCTTCTCCTATCAGGCTTGGTAAGATTCACTTTTGCATCGAGTGCCGGGAAGGCGCCGAGTGGGACTGTCATGCGGAGTCGAATGATTTTCGGATGGGCAGCGCTCGTGCCGGAACATCCTCGCCGATTGGCTTCGGCTCAATGCTTAGAGCCCTCGACGCTGCTCGTTATGAATGGTGACCAGGTCTTGCAAGCGTTGCGCAACGATCCTGAGTCAGGTTTCAAAGTTATGGAACGGCTCTGCGCTATGATTGCCCGGAATTTTATGGAGCAACGCGCTTAGATCCTACAAGATCTAACTTTCGAGACCTCGGAACAGTTTGGCTCCGTTCTAGGTGGGTATAGCTTTAGGAAACTGAGTGGGCGTTGTCACGTTAATTGCCACCGCACGAGCTTCTGGCCATCGGATATCGTGGTTTATGCCGCAGCTGTCACCTGCCGCCATTGGTCAAGAGCTTGACCACGGAACTGGCGTAGTGTCTTTCGGGAAATCAAATGGCGTTGTGTGTAAAAGATGTTGTAGACGACGGCATGAGTTGAGAGGAAGCGTTGCGCTGATCCGGGCGACTTGAAGCGCTGCATTCTTCGTTCTCGTTGTCGAACGGGCAGATGCGGGTTCTCGGCGCGATTGTTCTTCCTGCCTCCGAAATAGTGCCGCTTCGACAAGCCAAGATCATTCAAAGCAGCACCGTAGGATGGCAGTTTGTCGGTCACGAAGGAAGCAGGGACGAAGCCTTGTTTCTTCAACAATTTGCGCATCAGTTTGAGCGCTGCCTTCTTGTTTCTGCGCGACATAACCAGGATATCCAGCACCTCGCCTTCGCTATCGACAGCGCGCCACAGATACATGCGCTTGCCATTGATCGTGGCGAACATCTCGTCCAGGTGCCAACAGCCACACCGCATGTCGGATAATTGAACCCGGAAAACGGTGACGACGATAGGAGATCTGTTTCATCCGGGGAAGCTACCGATCAAGTCGAGATGAAGCCACCCAGTTAATGGGGCAATGCCCTCAGCTCTGCGCCAGCCGTTCCTTCAACTTAAATTTCTGAATCTTTCCAGACGGGGTCATGGGGAAGTGATCAACAATCTCAATACGCTCCGGCCATTTCTGTTTGGCCAGACCGGCCTCCGCCATCCATTCCTGGGTTTCGCCAAGCGCAATTGTCTGGCCCTCGGCCGGTATTACAAAGGCGCAAATACGTTCGCCAAGCCGCGCGTCCGGCATGCCGACAACAGCAGCATTGTGGATTTTGGGGTGGGAGAATAGGACACTCTCAATATCGACCGGAGAAATATTGACCCCGCCTCGAATGATCAAATCCTTGATCCGCCCGGTAATCTTGATATAGCCGTCCTCGTCCATGCGCGCCTGATCGCCTGTGCGGAAGAAGCCATCAGACAGGAACAGTTCTTTTGTCAGTTCTGCTTGCCGATAATAGCCCTTGGCGACCATTGGACCGCGGACCAGAAGCTCACCCTCGGTCCCTGGCGGGAGCGAGGCCAAGTCGGGTCCGACGACCTTGACCTCCATACCGCCGCACGGCACACCGTCGCTCTCCAGGAACTTATTTTTTGGGGCACCTGGCGGGCAGGTGGTGACACCACCGCACTCCGACATACCCCACGACGGTGAGACCAGCGCATGGGGCAGGTTGACCAAGGCATCGCGCATCAATTGCTCCGGCACGGTTGCGCCGCCACACAGAAATAGCCGCAAGTCTGGAAGATTGCCGTATTTGGCAAGGTCCGGATGATAGACAAGGTCCATCAGGAATGGCGTCGCTCCCGCAACGAATGTGCAGCCTTCCCGGCTCATGAGTTCCAGCGCATGTCCCGGCTCCCAATATTCGAGCAGGACTATTTTTGCGCCGATACTGAGCGTCATCCGCACCGCGTGAGTGAAGCCGACTGCATGGCCGAAGGGGGAACTGCCAAGAATGCAGTCCTTATCGTTCAGCTTATGGCGTTCAATGAAGCCGGTGTTGATCGCCGCCAGAGTGCGGCTGTCGTGAATTGCGCCTTTCAATCCACCTGTTGTGCCTGAGGTGAAGGTCAGCGTGGTGACCTCATCCTCGGTGATTTCCATCGCCGTGAACGCTTCTCGCCAGTCCTGCAAAGTTTTGACGCTTCGCATTAGCTGCGCATAAGTCGTTACTTCCGGTCCGCCTTGGATTTCTGGCTCCGGCGCGGTGGACGGTTGCTCCCCTTCAACGAGGAAAATTTTTGACAAGGCCGGGCAGTCGGGCGCCAGTTTCCGGGCATAAGGGAGAAATTTAAAGCCGCGAATGTCATCAGGAACGATAAGCGCCTTGGCCTCGGTGATGTTCAGGATGCCGCCGACCTCGCGCTCGCGGAAGGTCACCGGGATATTTATGGTGACGGCGCCAATGACCGTCAGCGCAAGATGAAAAATGATAAAGGGCGCCCAGTTAGGGAGCTGAAGAATAACCATATCGCCGCGCCCCAAACCATGCTGCTTGAGCGCCATTGCCAGCCGCCCGACTTCCGTAGCGACTTCGCCGTATGAAAGGCGGCCAAATTTCTCGTCGACGATGAGCTCTCGGTCCGGGTGTTTTTCCGCGATCGCAAGGAACCTATCAGTAATCACCCACGCTTCGGCTTCCCCCGTCATAAACCCTCGCGCGATCCTGTCTATTACGGCTCCAATCGAGCCCCTACATACGGCAACACCGGTTGCACTGCCAATATGCCCGGATACACGCTGCCGAAAACTCCCCGCGCGAACAATGAATGTGTCTGCAACCTAATCAGCGTTCCACACTTAAAAAGCAGATGGGAGATATGCCAGATTATAGGCGCTCTCAACACGCCAATGCAAAGTCATCTCCTTTGATGACTCACGCCCCACCCGAACCTGGTCGCTCCATGCCGGTGAGTCGGGGCGCCGCTGCTGACGATTGCGGAAAAAATATCAAATCGGGCAGTCCGGTATCAGCTATCAGGCCGATAAACGACGGTGCGGATCGGCGTTGGCTTATAGCCAGCGGCGGCATTGTCGCGTTCCGGACAGTTGGAGATTACCACCAGCACATCCACTTCAGCGCGCAAATCGACATAGTCGCCCGGCTTGGAGCGGCCATCAGAGATCGCGATATGTCCGTCTTCGCGCACCGGCACATACATGAAAAAATTCACATTCGCGGCAATGTCCTTCTCATCCATGCCGTGCTTTGCCAACTCCTTCTCGAAATTCTGCTGGCACCCCCAGCTATTTTCTTTGTCGAAGCGCACCCGGTCTATCTCGATCGAGCAACAACCATAAAGCGTGTCATGTGATCCGCAGGTGTCCGCAATGATTGTCATCAGCGGCCGCGCTCGCACGGACCAAAGCACCGTTTCTTGCCCGAGATAAATGCTGTTGTTGAGCTTGATGGTATTGGCGGCATTATAGCGATCCGACCTGGCGGCCAAATCATAACAGAGGAAGTCAACAGCCTGCTGGCCTTCAAGATCGACGAGCCGGACGATGTCTCCCTTGCGGACCTCCGCGCTCCAGGGCTCGCCGGCCGACACAACGGTATCTTCTATCACCTGTCCGGCGATGGTCTCATGTGCTTCTGTCATAAAGTAAGTCCTTGTCGAAAGAGGACGCCTTGAGAGACGGTTCCATGTTCCACACGGACATAATACTGTTCGCCCAATTTTCCTGCAAAGGGGTTGCGCCGCACAGAACGTCATCCGATACTAGTTGTCCTAATAATAGAACAACCATATCAATTGTGAGTGCTCATACTAGAGGTTAGAGTATGCGCATCTGCGCTGGTGAGAAGTGGGGACGACTGGAAAAAGGTTATGGGGCCATTCGATTTTCCAACTGAAATTGACGATCAAGCCGTCTATCGCCGCACCGTTTCGCTGCTCAGCGAGAAGGGTGTGACGCTGCCCACTTTCAGCCAGCTGGCAAATCCGTTTACGCTGCCTGACGCCCTGCGCGCGAGCCTCAGATCAGTGGATGCGGACGCAGCCGACCCGGCGAACCTTTTTCGCGTGCATTGGTACAATGCGCCCGACCGCAAGGGCTTCACCGAAACGCCGGCGCATGTCGTTTTGCCGGAAAGCCTGACCGGCGTTAAGGCGAAAATCGTGGTGGCCCTCGGCGCCCACTTCCCGATGATCAACGCTCACAAAGTGCTGGCGGCCTATGCCTGCCTGGCGCCGCGGCTCGTGACAGGTCGCTTCGACCCGGCGCGCCAGCGCGCCATATGGCCCTCGACCGGAAACTATTGCCGTGGCGGTGTCGCCATCTCGCGCATTCTTGGTTGCCGCGGCGTTGCGGTGCTGCCTGAAGGCATGAGTCAGGAGCGGTTTGATTGGCTCAAGGCCTGGGTCGCGGACGAAGGTGACATCATCCGCACGCCGGGTACCGAGAGCAATGTGAAGGAAATCTACGACAAATGCGCCGAGCTGGAACGCGACCCCGACAATGAGATCGTGAACCAGTTTTCCGAGTTCGGCAATTATCTGGGGCATTACGCCTGCACCGGCCCCGCGCTGGAACGGGTCTTCGATTCCCTGCGCGAAAACGAGCCTGACCTCGAACTTGCTGGTTTCGTGGCTGCGAGCGGTTCAGCGGGGACACTGGGAACGGGTGATTATCTAAAAGAGAAAACCGGCGCGCGCATTGCTGTCGTCGAACCGGTCGAATGCCCGACGCTGCTTTATAACGGCTATGGCGAGCACAATATTCAAGGTATCGGCGACAAGCATGTTCCCCTCATCCACAACGTCACGAATACCGACTTCGTCATCGCGGTATCGGATGGAGCGACGGACGGGCTCAACGTGCTGTTCAATACGCAGGAAGGCCAGCGCCACCTGGCTCAGCGCGTCGGCGTGCCCGCGCAGACCGTGGCTGCGCTGCACTATTTCGGCCTCTCCAGCATCTGCAACATTCTCGCCGCCATCAAGATGGCCCGCTATCTCGATTTAGGCGAGAGCAACGTTATCGTGACCGTGGCGACCGACGCGGCGAGCATGTACGAGACCGAAAAGCAGGGCACGCTCGCGAAGCTCGGCTGGGACAGTGTGGACTCTGATGGCGCCGCGCAGCTATACGGTGCGCACTTGAAGGCCATTGCCACCGATCACCTGCTTGAGACGAGCGAGATTGACCGGAATCGAATGTTCAATCTTGGCTACTACACCTGGGTTGAGCAGCAAGGAATCCCGCTTGACGACTTCGACCGGCGGCGCGATCAGTCCTTCTGGCACGGCCTTCGAGATCTCATCGATACCTGGGATCAGCTCATCATCGAATTCAACAAGGAAACAAAGGCGGCGGCCGTCTGATCAGGCCAGCGCCCCGGGAGGATCGTTTCGAACCATGGCTGACCGGACAATCGTAACGCCGCATCTGGAGCTCCGCCGGCGCACCGCCGAACGCGACCGGGGGTTGCGCGAGAAAGTCATGTCGCTTGAGGAAGCGGCCTCATTCGTATCCGACGGCGATCATGTGGCCGTCGGCGGCTGCACCATATCGCGCACGCCGACCGCGCTCATCTGGGCGCTGGTGCGGGCGAAAAAGAAAAACCTCGTCATTTCCCGCTCCATCACGTCGTCGGAAGGTGATGTGCTCCTCGGGTCCGGCGTCAGCAAGCATGTCATCACAAGCTGGTTCAGCCAGGGCATCGTATGGGGTGTTTCGAAGGTGATGCGCCACTATACGGAATCGCGGAAGGCCCGCTTCGACGAATGGAGCCATATGGCCATCGGTCTTCGCTACCGCGCGGGCGGCATGGGCATTCCCTATATGCCGGTACGCTCGATGATTGGGTCGGATGTGAATGCGCTGCGTGGTGACGAAGTGAAAGAAGTGACCTGCCCCTTCACCGGCGAGCGTCTGATGGCCTTGCCAGCGCTCAACCCCGACATTGCGCTAATCCACGTCCAGCGTGCCGATGCCTATGGCAATGCGCAGCTCGATGGGCTTCAGTTCATGGATATCGACATTGCGATGGCCGCCAACCGGGTGATCCTCACCACCGAGCGGATAGTTTCCAACGACCAGATCCGCCGCGCCCCGGATCAGACACGCATTCCTTTTTTCACCGTCGATGCCGTTGTGGAGGTTCCTTATGGCTCGGCGCCGCACGAATGCTACGGGCTTTATGAGCCCTTCTTCGACCATATGGACGCACTAGCTGCCCAGACTAAAGCTGATCCGGAAAAAGGCATAAAAAAATATCTGGATGACTTTTATTACGAACCGTCGAGCTGGTCTGATTACCTCGATAGGCTGGGTGCCGAGGCCCTGATTGACGCAAGCAGGCGCGGGCGGAGCATCTACAATGACTGAACGGAAAAATTATACGGCATCCGAACTGCTCGCAGTAATGAGCGGACGCATTCTCGAGGACGGCCAGATCGTATTTGCGGGCGTGGGCATACCGCTGCTTGCCGCGACCCTGGCGCAGCGTGTCCATGCGCCCGGCCTGACTATCCTGTTCGAAGGCGGGGTCGTCGGACCCTTTGTTGTGCCGGGCGAACTGCCGCCATCGACCAACGAACAGCGCTGCACCCGGCGCGCCAATATGGTGCTGCCGATCACCGACGTGCTGCTGCTGCTGCAGCGCGGCTATGTGGACGTCGGCTTCATGGGCGGGGCTCAGATCGATCGCTACGGCAATCTCAACAGTTCGTTTATCGGCAACCCCGAAAAGCCGGCCATCCGCCTGCCCGGCACCGGCGGCGGCAACGATATTTCGAGTCTGACCCAGATGATCGTCGCGATGAAGCATGAGAAGCGCCGCTTCGTCGATGCGGTCGATTTCATCACCAGCCCCGGCTTCATCAAGGGTGGAACGAGCCGCGCCGACAGCGGGCTCATTGCCGGCGGCATGTACCGTGTGGTCACGGACCTGGCGATCCTTGGCTTCGACGCCGAGACGAAGGAGATGCAGGTCATCGCGCTTCACCCCGGCGTTGAGGCGGAAGAGGTGAAAGACAATACCGGCTTCGATATAGCGATTCCCGACCATGTGGCACGCACCGAACCGCCGCAAGAAAACGAGCTCGCCGTATTGCGTGATGTCGATCCCGACAGGCTTTACACGGCGTGAGAGGACAACGGGACCAAACTAAGATCAAAAGGAAGAGACATGGCAAAGCATGAAACCCAGTACGGCATTGCGATGCGCAATTTCCAGGCATTTCCGGATCTGCCTGACGCGCAGAAGTTGATTGAGTATGGCGTGCGTGTGGAGGAGCTCGGCTTTGAGTCGGTTTGGGTCTGGGATCATATCCTGCTCGGCGTTGATCCTCATTTCCCGATCATCGACGCCTTGTCGCTGCTGACGGCGGTCGCCGCGCGCACCAGCAAGATCAAGCTCGGAACCGGCATTCTCGTCCTGCCATTGCGTAACCCGCTGGTGCTGGCCAAACAGCTTTCCAGCATGGACTTGATATCCAAAGGCCGGTTGGTGCTGGGCATGGCGTCGGGCTGGTACAAGCGCGAATTCGATGCGGTCGGCATCGACTTTCACAAGCGCGGCAAGATCATGGACCAGAACCTGGAAATTCTGAACCGGCTATGGACCGAGGACATGGTGTCGGGCAGCTATCCTCCGCACGAGATGAGCAATTCGGTCATGTTCCCGAAACCGTACCAGAAGCCGCGCCCGCCCATTCTCATCGGTGGCTATGTTGACGCGGTTTTGAAGCGCGCGGCGCTCGGGGGTGACGGCTGGCTCACCTATTTCTATACGCCGGAAGGCTTTTCCGAGGACTGGGCAAAGGTCCGCAATTTTGCCGTGGAAGGCGGCAAGGACCCCGACACATTGATCTCGACAAATCAGCTGCCGATCATCGTCGGCGAGCGATCCAAAGTCGAAGCCGACATGATGGAGTGGCTCAACACCGAATGGGATTTTGCGAGTTGGAGCAAGTCGACGACGGATAGTGCCATCATCGGCACGCCGGACGAATGCGTTGAGCAGCTCAAGGCGCATCTCGATACCGGAGTCGACCGCATCATTTTTGTTCCCTACCGCTATCAGGACGATCAGGTTGACCTGATTGCCCAGGATATACTGCCCAAGTTACGGGTGCTTTAGGGAACTCCTCCCGGCCCTCATCCTTCTGGCGTAAGCGGTATATGTCGTCAGGGGATGAGGGTTTTTCCTGCCTCATTCAGCCGCCACCAGGCGTGGGGAAATGGGCAAAACATCGGGCGGCACGATCTCGTAGTTCATGGCGGAAATGCTACCGTAAAGCGTGGTGCGTTGCTGCGGCATCCGGCCAGCGGCGCGGATCATCGTCTCCATTCGCGCCGGCGTCATTTCCTGGCCGTGAACAGCTCCAGCCGCGCGCGTGATCGACTCATTCATCAGCGAGCCGCCGAAATCGTTGACGCCAGCTGAAAGGCACCGCCCGGCGCCTTCTGGTCCCATTTTCACCCAGGATGCCTGTATGTTGGTGATAACCGGGTCGAGCGCAAGGCGCGCGACGGCATGCATCAGCACCGCTTCGCGCCATGTTGGCCCGCGCCGCGCACCGCCCTTCAAATAGATTGGCGCTTCCATATGCACAAAGGGAAGCGGCACGAATTCAGTGAAACCGCCGGTTCGCTCCTGCAAAGCGCGCACGCGCAGCAGGTGGCGCGCCCAGTGCCGGGCGCCCTCCACATGACCAAACATGATTGTCGCGGTCGAGCGCAGCCCGACCGCGTGGGCAGCCTCCATGACCTCAAGCCACTGGGCCGTATTTATTTTGTCAGGACACAGAATGGAGCGCACTTCATCGTCGAGGATTTCCGCCGCGGTGCCGGGAAGGCTTGCGAGCCCGGCGTCACGCAGCCGCGCGAGATAGTCCCGCAGCGAAAGCCCAAGCGTCTGGGACCCATGCCATACCTCAAGCGGCGAGAAGGCATGGACGTGGATGTCCGGCGCGGCGGTTTTCACCGCCTTCACAATGGCGAGATAGGTGTCGCCCGTATAGCGCGGGCCGATGCCGCCCTGCAGGCATACTTCCGTACCGCCTTTTGCCCACACCTCGGCCGCACGGGCGGCAATCTCCTCAAGCGGCAGATCATAGGGACGGTCGCGCATGCCGAGCGACAAACGCCCCTTGGAAAAGGCGCAGAAGCGGCAACCATAGGTGCACAGATTCGTGTAGTTGATGTTGCGGTTGACCACATAGGTGACGGTATTGCCATTGCGTTCCCGGCGCAGCGCATCGGCGGCGTACACAACCTTATCGAAGGCATCACCGCGCGCCGCAAATAGCTGTTCCAGCGAGCGCTCGTCCACACGTCCCGCCACCACAGCATCCAGCGCGCGCGCAGTCTCCCGGCAAAGCGTGTTGAGACGCAGCGTCTCTTTCCGTTCGGACGGTGGAGGCGTGTCGGCACCCGCGAGCCAGCCGTCTTCGCGCGTATAGCCTTCCGTGTCGCTCTGGCGCATCAGGGCCGGGCGCAGCGCGCTCGACGTCCATTGTTCGGCAGTGCACGCATATTCAGGATAGAGCGCAAGTCGTTCAACCAGCTCGCGCCCGGCGCGCGCAGTGGCCTCGGCCAACCGGTCGAGATGCGGCCAAGGCGCCTCCGGGTTCACATGGTCGGGCGTGACCGGAGACACGCCACCCCAATCGTTGATGCCGGCGCGGATGAGTTGCGCCAGCGCGCCAGGGCGCAGATTTGGCGGCGCCTGGATGTTCATTTCAGGTCCGAAAATAAGCCGAGCCGCCGCGATGGTCCAGATATGCTCCTCAAGCGGCGGCTCGGGCGCGTCGGCCATGCGTGTGCCGGACTTGGCGCGGAAGTTCTGGATGATGATTTCCTGGATATGGCCGTAACGCTCATGCTGCTCGCGGATGGCGAGCAGGGCCTCGATGCGCTCTGCGCGCGTCTCGCCGATACCAATCAGGAGCCCGGTGGTGAAGGGCACCGCCGCCTCGCCTGCCGCTTGAAGGGTCGCCAACCTTACCTCCGGCGCCTTGTCCGGCGAGCCGTGATGGGGCATGCCGCGCTCCATCAGCCGCGCCGAGGCGGTCTCGAGCATGATGCCCTGCGAGACCGAGACGGCGCGAAGCCGCTCAAGCCACGCCTTGTCCATCACGCCCGGATTGAGATGGGGAAGCAACCCGGTCTCATCCAGAACAGCCTTCGCAGCCTCTTCCAGATAGGAAAGCGTGCTGTCATGTCCGAGCCAATCCAGCGCCTCGCGCGCGGCGGCGTATCGCAATTCCGGTTTGTCGCCGAGGGTGAACAACGCCTCCTTGCACCCGGCCTTGTGTCCGGCCTCGGCAATACCGCGCACTTGGTCGAGCGACAGATAGGCCTCACCGGCATTGCGGGGACTCTGCGCAAAGGTGCAATAGTGGCACACGTCCCGGCAGAGCTTTGTGAGGGGAATGAAGACTTTCTTCGAATAACTCACCCGCTCGCCATGCCCCGCGCGCGTCAGCTCCTCTGCCGTGAGACAAAGTTCGCCAAGGTCATCGCATGCGGCAAGCGTAAGGGCCTTTTCACGCGAAAGGCGTTTGCCCGATGCCGCGCTGTCTATGGCTGACTGCAGTGTTGCGGGCAGGGCAATTTCCTTGCTTTGATCAATGTCGCGGAGGAAGTCATATTCCGCGCGCGCCGCCCTCTGCCGCCCAAGCCATGCGAGGTCGTGAGCGTCGTCGACATCGCGCCCTAGCCCGGCGAGTCTGCATGTCGCCGCATCCACGTCAGCTTCGCGTGCCGCCGCGAGATGACGGGCAAAGCTACCGGAACCGAATGAGGGGGCTATCGCATCGGGCGGCGAAAGCAGTAGCGCATTGGTGCCGTCGCCATCATGAGCGGGAGCGATGACTATGCGTTGCGGGCGCGCCTGCGAAGCCATTTCATCAATTTCGGCAGCCGTAACGAGAGGCACGTCGCCCGGCAGAATGAGCAGAGCTTGCGCACTAAGAGTCCACACATACCGGGCCGCTTCCGCGATGGCGCAATTCAATCCCTTCGGCGTCTCTTCGGCAATCGGCGTCGCGCCAAACCGGGCGGCAAAGCGAAAAATTTCAGGGTCCGCCGTCACAACAAAAGTTTTTTCCACGTGGCCCGAGCGCGCAAGCGCTGTAAGCACATCACCCAGCATGGCGCGCACGAGGGCCTGGCGCTGGGTGTCAGGCAGGCAGGCGGCAAGGCGCTGCTTGGCGAGCGCCAGAGGCTTCATCGGTACGACGGCGAATATTCCGCTCATGCGCGCTGCTCCTGCAAGGTGCCTCGCCCCGCCGTGATATCGTCGGCAAAGGAGAGCGCCGCCCGGGCAAGTTCGATCTTGTCGTCCAGAGTTTTCATCATCGTGCTTTGGACCGCGACCGAAATATTGCCGGGGATACCCTCTTCCTCGCAATCAACCATCAGGCCCTCTATCAAGCCGGCATAGTGATTTGCGATTGTGGCATGGCTGACCTTGTGCCCCAGCTCGCCCATGATCTTGGCCATGGGACCCTTCACTGCCTTGCCGCCGACGACCGGCGAAACGGCGACGACAGGTGCGCAGACCTTATGCAGAAGCTCACGCATGCCTGCGACAGCGAGGATGGGATCGACACTGAGATAGGGATTGGACGGGCAGATGACGACCGCCCGAAGATTGGGTTTCAGCAGCGCCGCCGCCAACTCCCTCTGGGTCGTTGCTCGCTCCGCACCGGCAAACGTTACCGACCGAACGGCTGGTTTGCACCGCTGCTCGACGAAATAGTTCTGGAAGGGCATCGGGCCCGTCTCAGTCTCGACCAGCGTGCGCACCGGGTCATCGCTCATGGGCAGGACACGCGATGCAATACCCAGGCGGCTGCAAATATCGGCGGTGATGGCGCTTAGCGTTTCGCCCGCCCGCAGCCGGCAGGTGCGCTCAACGTGGAGCGCCATATCCCGGTCACCCAATTGGAACCAGGTCTCCCCACCAAGGGAGCTCAGCGTCTCCATGAAATTCCAGGTTTCGTCCACCCGCCCCCAGCCCGTTTCGGGGTTCGCTAGACCGGCCAGCGTATACATCACCGTATCGATGTCCGGAGAGATATGCAGGCCGAGATGTTTGAAGTCGTCGCCCGTGTTGACGCCTATCGATAACTGATCCCCGGGCACGACCCGGGAAAGGCCGAGTGCGAGCTTTGCGCCGCCAACGCCGCCGCAAAGCGCGACAACGTCGCCATGCGGTTTGCCTTTCGGCAATTCCTGGCGTCCGGTCATCGGAACATGTCCTCGTCTTTCGGCCTGACAATACTGCGCGCAGGTGTGGCATCGCCGCGCTGTACGCCATGCACGAGCGCCGCCGGCACTGCTTCCGCGCCCTCGCCCATGATGAGCGTCGCCGCCGCAGCAATGGCGTCCGCATGGCCGGTCACAGTCACTTCCAGCGGCTTGCCAAAAAGATCGAGATCACCACGCTGGTCATTGAGCGCCGCAAGGCCCGCGACACCGATCGCTATTCCAGTTGTCCCAAGCCGCCAGGCGCGCCCGACGCTGTCTGCGATAATGACGCCCACATCGCAATTCCAGCGGGCGTCGAAACGATCCTTGATCTGTGCCGCGCTTGCATCCGGGTCCTCCGGCAGCAGAAGCACGGCGTCGCCTCCACCCGGACTTTCGACATTGGAGCGGTCGATGCCGGCATTGGCGAGCACATGGCCGAGACGGTGCTCGACCACGATCACGCCCGGCTTGCTGCGCACCACGTCGTTCGACTCGCGCAAGATAGCTTCCACATGACGGGGGTCCTTATCTGTCTCTTGCGCGAGCTTTTGGGCCTCTGGCGAAGGCTCAAGTGTCGAAAGGTCGAGTAGCCGTCGTTCCGCCTTTGAGACGACCTTCTGTGCCACGACAAGAATATCATCTTTAGATGGCTGCAGGCCCTGCGCTTCGATTGCCGAAATCAATATTGCAGCTAGATCGTCTCCCGCCTGGACAAGGGGGACGCCTTCGATACCAATGACTGTAAGTCTGTTCGCCATTTCCCGCCCTTACCGGGCTGCCCGGCAGCGCTAGGCGCCGCCAAGTCCGGTGATGCGAATGCCGGCGCCATCGGCCTTGTAGCGTTTGTTGATGCCGATGAGGACCGAAGTGAACGCTTCGGCGGCAACGGAATTGGCAAGAGGGCCACCGTGAATGCCGCGCAGCCCGGCCGCGTCCGCAAGTTCCACGACACTGTCCCGGTCGGCCGGATTATCGCCAAACACCAGCACATCGCAATCGACCTCGATATCTTGTTGCAGCTTGTGCGCGGCGACATTGTGAAATGCCGAAACAAGTCTGGCTTCCTCGCCGAGGATGGCTCGCGCCGACAGTGCCGCGGAGCCTGCCGTGGGCATTTGCGCGCGCGCGACTTTTGGCGGTACGAGGGGCACGGTGGTGTCGACAATCAGCTTGCCTGCCAATTCACCCGAAATGGCGGTGAGAATTGCCTCTTGGGACGAGAAAGGAACGGCAACAATGACAATATCGGCCTTGGCCGCCGCATCCTCATTTGTCAATCCGGTCGCGGGCACCGATCCGCTGGCCGTTTCAATACGCGCGGCAGCGTCCTCCGCCTTCCCCGCAGTGCGCGAGCCTATCACAACCTCATATCCGGCCTGCGCCCAGCGGCGCGCCAGCGCATGCCCAAGATTTCCGGTTCCACCGATCACGGCAAGCGATGAGCGGATTTCACTCATATCGTCCCCTGCTTATGTTGACGCCAGCGCTGATGCATTTCAAAAGAGCAGCCGAATTCACAGCCGCTTTCCTGTTGCAATCCCGTTGGAGTTAATATGAAAATTGACCCAATCATACTATTAATAGGATGACTATACAAATTCTGACGGCGTGGCGGTAAGGAATTCCTGGTTCATGCATGATTTGCCTCACACTGCATGAAAGACAAGCACAATTTCAAACGATACCATGTCCCGGCGAGAGACATGAGGCACTTCCTGCGGCTTCGTTGACAGCGCGCATTTGTGCCCATTATATGGTTGTTCCAATATTAGAAACATATCGAGTAAATCATGGACAAGGCTCAGCGGCAAAAGTTGCTTGAAATGATCGATGGCAAGCAGGATCAGGCCGTCGATTTCCTCCGCAAACTCATACAGTTTCCGAGCGTGACGGGGGATGAGGGCCCGATCCAGAACCACCTGAAGGGCTATCTCGAAGAAATGGGGCTCGAGATCGACATGTGGGATATGGATGCGGAAGAAATCCAGAAACATCCTGCTGCCTCCGTCGTCACCGAAAGCTATGAAGGGCGTCCAAACATCGTTGCCACCCGCAAGGGTGCGGGCGGCGGGCGCTCGCTGCTGCTGAACGGCCATACCGATGTCATTCCTGAAGGTCCGCGTGAATCCTGGACCGACGATCCATGGGCGGCGAAAATCCGGGATAATCGCATTTATGGCCGGGGGTCTTCCGACATGAAGAGCGGAGTGTCGTCGCAGATTCTTGCGGTCCAATATATCGAAGAAGCCGGGATCAAACTCAAAGGTGACGTTCTCGTAAATCTTGTCGTGGACGAGGAAATCTCCGGACACGGAACACTCGACACCGTACTGCGCGGCTACAAGGCCGATGCCGCCATTTCAGGCGAGACCAGCACGCTCGCCGTACAGCCCGCCTGTATCGGGCGCATCTGGTTCCAAATCCTCATCCGCGGCAAGAAGGCGGGTATTCAGCAGCGCTATACGGGCGTGAATGCCATCGATCTTGGCTATAAAATCAAGGTGGCAATCGACGACCATGAAAAACACCGCCTCGAGACGGTCTCGCATCCGCTTTATCCCGATATCCTCAGCACGCTGCCCTGCCTCGTCGGCACCATCGAGTCCGGCAGCTTTCCGAGCGCTTTTCCCGACACTTGTTTGCTGAAGGGCAGCATCGCCACGGTTCCGGGCGAAGACCACAATGGTGTCAAGCAAGCGTTCGTTGATCACATTGCAAAAGCTGCGGCTGACGACCCCTGGATGAAGGATCATCCCCCGGAGATCACCTTTGGCAACAAGTTTGGTGGTCTCGATGCAGAGGCCGCCGATATTCCAACCGATCATCCTATCGTCACAACCCTTGTGGAGTGTTTCAAGGAGGTCGCAGGCAAGGATCCGGAAATCAGTGGCCGCCAGGGGGCTGCCGATACCCGGTTCCTCATAAACAACGGCGATACGCCTACCGTGATTTTTGGCCCCGGCCCAACCGCTGTGATGCACGCCAATGATGAATATGTGGATATCGATGACTATATGACCGCCATCAAGGTCTATGCGCTGAGCATTTGCGATTGGTGTGGTGTGAAATAGTAGCTGTCCTATTCGCCGCAGGGTCATGCTGCTTGAATTGGTCAGAGACTCACGCCAACTTGTTGGCGGGCGGCTTTGAAAACGCTTATCATGATTTCCATGAATTGGCCTCCGGTCCCTCTGCACCGGGTGGCAGGAGAAGAGCATGACAAACGCTGGTCAGACAGGCATCGCAAGCACATACGCGGAGATACGCGCTCCGCGTTACGTGCAGGTTGCCTCCACGCTGCGCCGGCGTATCCGGGAAGGGCATTGGGCCGTCGGCGACAAGATCGCCACGCTGGAGGAGCTCGAGAACGAGTTCAGCGTTGCGCGCGTCACCGTGCGCCAGGCGATCGAACTGTTGCAGGAAGAGGGCCTTCTCAGGTCCCATCAGGGCAAAGGCACTTTTGTGATGCGCACGCCCGGCAACGACCGGTGGCTGCATCTGGCAACCGACTGGGACTCCCTTATCAATCTCATAAGCGCGAATGTACCGCGCTTCATTGACGTCGATACAGCACAGGAGCTGCAGATCGATCCAAAGGACGGGCGGCCGGCGGATGCCTACGAGTTTTTCCGCAGCGTACAGCTTAAAAGGAACGAGCCATATGCTCTGGCCAGCGTTCACCTGGCCAAACATATTTACGACCGCGACCCAGCGGCCTTTCGCAAGCGTGTCGCGCTCGCCGTAATCGACGAAATGGACGATCTCGAGATCAGCCGCGCACACCAGACACTGCGCATCGGCGCAGCGGATGTGGAAACGGCGCTTCAGCTCAAGATCCCGTTGAATGCACCGACCGCCGAGGCCCATTGCATCATCACCGACGTCGATGGCGTCGTGATTTACTCTGGCGACATCATCTATCGTGGTGATCAGGTAAAGCTGGATATCGAGCTGATCAACCGCACATCATAAGCGACAGGGCGCGGGCTCTTCCCACGGGCGAACGCCATATTGTCCGATATGTCACGGGGGTCTATTCTTATATCGTTGTCCTAACAATAGGACCAACCTGACCGAAATCCGGGAAGGTGCGCTGGAGGAACCGCAAGGGACGGGTGCGGATCATGAAAAAGCAGGGTGTTGGTGCGCGTCTCATCCGCAAGGAAGATGATCGCTATATGCGGGGCCGCGGCGAGTTTGTCGGCGACATCCGCCTCGCCGGCATGCAGGACGCGGCTTTCGTGCGCAGCCCCCTTGCCCACGCGCGCATCAAATCCATAAAGGTGCCTGACGATCTGGCCGGATGCGTTTTTACCGCTGCGGATTTGGACGAGGTGAAGCCGATCACGGCGGTTACGGCCCTGCCCGGTTTCAAGCCATCGGACCAGCCGGTCCTGGCGCGCGGCAAGGTCCGACATGTCGGGGAGCTTGTCGCCATCTGCATCGCACCCGACAGAGCGGAAGCGGAAGATATGGCGGCGCGCGTCGAGATCGATTTCGACGCGCTTCCGGCCGTACACGACATGCTAATGGCGCGCGAGAAAGATAGCGCCCTGGTGCATGATCACTGGGGCGACAATATCTTTCTCGAGACGCTGGTTGACGACGACATGAAGGCGGCTGCGGGCGAAGCCGCGGTCAAGGTGACGCGCGCGTTCTCGACCGCGCGACAATGCATGAGCCCGATCGAGGGACGCGGCGCTATCGCCCATTGGGACGGCCGTCTTGAACAACTCACCGTTCACAGCTCCACGCAAATGCCGCACATCGTGCGGTCGGGACTTTCGGAATGTCTTGGCATCGACCATGGCGCTATCCGTGTCATTGCGCCCGATGTCGGAGGTGGCTTCGGCTACAAGGGCATCCTTCTGCCAGAGGAAGTATGCCTCGCCTGGGCGGCGATGCATCTGGGGCATCTGGTGCGCTGGCTCGAAGACCGGCGGGAAAATCTCACCGCCTCAGCCAACTGCCGTGAACATCACTATGTGGTCACGGCCTACGCGGACAAGGAAGGCAAGCTGCTTGGTATTGACGCGGAGGCCACCGTCGACTCCGGCGCCTATTCCGCCTACCCCTTCTCCGCCTGTCTGGAGGCGGCGCAGGTTGCGAGCATTCTGCCTGGCGTCTACGACTTTCCGCACTATCGCTGCCATACCTTTTCCGCCGCCACCAACAAGGCGCCGATATTGCCCTATCGGGGGGTCGCCCGGACCGGTGTCTGCTTCGCAATGGAGCTCATGATCGACGCAGTCGCGCGGGAACTCGATATGGAACCAACCGATGTGCGCATGAAGAATTTGGTGCGCCCTGAGCAAATGCCATTCGACAATATCACCAACAAGCATTTCGACTCCGGCGACTATCCCGAAGCATTGCGCCGCACTGTCGAGGCTATAGATCTGACGGCGGTCCGCCAGCGCCAGAAGAAAGGCGAGAGCGATGGCCGTGTGATCGGTGTTGGCTTCGCCATGTATTGCGAGCAGGCGGCCCACGGTACTTCGGTCTATGCCGGCTGGGGCATACCGATGGTACCTGGTCATGAGCAGGCAAATGCGCGGCTCACCCCTGACGGCGGTCTCGAAATTCGAATTGGCGCTCACTCGCACGGACAGGGGCTCGAGACGACCTTGTCACAGGTCGCCAACGAAGTTCTCGGCATCGCTCACGACAAGATCAAGGTGGTGCATGGCGACACGGCTTTCACGCCCTATTCGACCGGCACCTGGGGGTCACGCTGCATGGTCATGTCGGGCGGTGCGGTGGCGGAAGCCTGCGATCAGCTCGCGGAGCGCGCCCGTGGCATCGCGGCCAAAATGCTGCAATGCAAGCCCACGGACATCACGCTGAAAGATAATAGAGCGATTGGTCCATCCGGCGAGCTCACCATCGAAGAGATCGCTTATATCTGGTACCGGCGCCCGCAGGATTTGCCACCCGACGTCAACCCTTCAGGCCTCGAGGTGACAGCGGGTTACAAGCCAGAGCGCGACTCGGGCACCTTCAGCTACGCGGCCCATGCAGCACTCCTCGCCGTGGACACGCTCACCGGCGAAGTGGAAATTCTCGACTATGTGATCGTTGAGGATGGCGGTGTGCTGGTAAACCCTATGATCGTCGATGGTCAGATTTTCGGCGGCGCCGCGCAAGGCGTAGGCACCGCACTTTATGAGGAGATGCGCTTCGACGCCGACGCGCAGCCGCTTGCCTCCACCCTGTCCGACTATCTGCTTCCCGGGCCCGCCGAGATACCCTCGATACGCGTGTTCCACATGGAAACGCCGTCGCCCTATACCCGCTTCGGCGTGAAGGGAATTGGCGAAGGCGGCGCCATCGCGCCTCCCGCGGCGATCACCAATGCCATCAACGACGCGCTTAAGCCTATGGGGGCGGAACTCACCATGTCGCCTGTAACGCCTCGACGGATTGTCGAGGCTATTGTTGCCGCGCGCTCCGAGAAGGAAACCGCAGCATGAAACCGGTAGCCTTCGACTATGCGCGCCCGCGTGGCATCGCCCAAGTGCTTGAGCTGCTCGATGCGAACCCTGCCGCCAAGATACTTGCCGGCGGTCAGACCCTTGGCCCCATGCTCAATTTACGATTGGTGCAACCTGAGCTTCTTATCGATATCACCCGCATCGCGGAACTGGTCGAGGTGAATGAGAATGACGATATATATGCAATTGGCGCCTGTGTGACCCACGCGGCGATTGAGGATGGCCGCGTCCGTGATCCGGCGAACGGTTTTCTGCGCCGCGTCGCCTCTGGCATCGCCTATCGGGCCGTGCGTACACGCGGCACCATCGGCGGAAGCCTTTCCCATGCCGACCCCGCTGCCGACTGGCTGAGCGCGCTCTTAGTGCTTGGCGGTGAGCTTGAAATTGCCCACGCAGGAGGCATGCGGCGGGCCGCGCTCCATGGCTTCGTGAAGGGCGCGATGGAGACGGATCTCGGTGCGGTGGAACTGGTCACGGCGATCCACGTGCCGAGGGGCAGCAGGGTTGCCCGGCACGGCTTTCACAAAATCTGCCGAAAGACCGGCGAATTTGCAGAGGCGATTGGTGCGGTCACAACCGACACAGATACAGGCTTTTTTCGCATGGTCGCGGCTGGAGGGTCGGAACAGCCCGTCCTGTTCGACGACCCGAAGCCGCTGTTCAAAAATGGCGATCCGCTTGATGCCGGTAGCTTCGACATGGACATGGCCATGGACGCTCTGCGTGAAGCAGGCATGGAGCCGGATGAATATGAGCTGCGCATCCGCGCCGTCGCCATGAGCCGCGCCTTGCAAGAAGCGATGAGCCCATGACCCGCGTTGCTCTGACAGTCAACGGCAAGAAGGTGAAGCGGGAAGTGACACCGCGTACGAACCTGGCCGACTTCCTGCGTGAAGAGTTGCTGCTCACTGGGACTCATGTCGGTTGCGAGCATGGGATATGCGGCGCCTGCACAGTGGTGGTCGATGGAGAGATCGCTCGGTCGTGCATCACTTACGCGGTGGCGTGCGATGGCACAGAAGTGCGCACGATCGAGAATTTCGATAACGACCCGTTGATGGTGAAGCTGCGGCAGGCTTTTTCTGAAGAGCACGCGCTGCAATGCGGCTACTGCACGCCAGGTATGCTCGTCGCGGCCCGCGATCTCATTCGCCGAGGTGAAGCGAAAGATGAGCAGTCGATCCGCATTGGCATGAGCGGCAATCTGTGCCGCTGCACGGGCTATATGGGCATCGTAAGCGCCATCGCGAAAGTCGCGCGTGACCATACCGAAAAGGACGATCAGCAATCCGGCGCCCGCACGCTTGGACCAGCGCCAGGTCCCGATGCTCCTGACAGCCTTGCTTCAGAAGAACCGGTAACCGCCCGGCCGGCCAGACCGACCACAACTAAGGCTCGGGCGGAAGCCCCCACGCTCGCCGCTAAACCTGACGTAAATGTGCAGACAGGCGAGATCAGCCAGGACGGCAAATTCACCAAGCTGACCCAGACAATCACAGTCAACCATCCTCGCGACTCTGTCTGGAAATTCATGAGTGAAATAGAAAAAGTTGCCACCTGCATGCCCGGTGTGACGCTCGACGGCCCACCGGAGAATGGTCACGTCGATGGGCGAATGCTGGTGAAGATCGGCCCGATCAGCGCCGATCTTGCAGGCGAAGCCGATGTCACCCGTCATGAGGATGATTGGCGCGGCCTTATTGAGGGCAAGGGGCGCGATACGCGCAGCGCCTCTCTCGCGAGCGGGCGGGTTGAATATCAGCTTGCAGAGGTCGATGGCGGTGCGGCGACGCAAATCGCCGTATCCATCGCCTATTCGCTGGCCGGACCACTGGCACAGTTCAGCCGGGGCGCCATCGTCCGCGACCTCGTCGGACGGCTTGCGGGAGCCTTCGCGCAGAATCTTGAAGCACGCCTCTCGGGCCGGGAGACTGAAGCACAGCCCGCCGCGCTCGATGCCGGTTCGCTGGTCTTTAAGGTTCTGTGGGACCGGATCAAGTCGCTGTTCGGCATGCTTCTTGGCCGCAAAGAAAACTAGCCCCCGAGATAAGCCTTCTGAACTTTCTTGTTTTTAAGAAGCTGGCTGCCCGAGCCGGAAAGCGTAACTTCTCCCGACTCCAGAACATAAGAATGGTCACACAGCTCAAGTGCCGCGAGCGCGTTCTGCTCAACCATTACGACCGTAACGCCATCGGCGCGGATTTGTTCGATAATCTCGAATGTGCGTTCCACCAGGTTGGGTGCCAGACCGAGCGAAGGCTCATCGAACAGGATGAGACGCGGCCGCGACATTAATGCGCGGCTGATGGCCAACATTTGCTGCTCGCCGCCAGACAAGGTCCCCGCCGCCTGGGAGGACCGTTCTTGGAGGATGGGAAAACGGTCAAAAATGTGCTGCATGTCTTCCGAGATGCCGTCGCGGTCGCTGCGCAGAAAACAACCCAATTCCAGATTTTCCCGCACAGTCATATAGGGGAAGATGCGCCGCCCTTCGGGGCAGTGCGCGATGCCTTTTTGGAGAACAGCTCTTGCGGACGCACCGGTAATGTCATCGCCGTCGAATTCGATCCGGCCCTCGGCAGGCGCCAATACGCCAGAGATCGCTTTCAGCGTTGAGGTTTTGCCAGCGCCGTTGGCTCCGATGAGCGTCACCAATTCACCCTCGCGCACTTCCATGGACAGGTCACGGACCGCCGTTACCTTGCCGTAAGCGCATGTGAGCCCTTCAACCTTGAGCACGCTTCTTTCCCTTTGCGCCAACTCGGGCCGTCGAGCGCATTTGGGCCTTCTTTTTGTACCGCTCGCCGAGATAGGCGCGGATGACGTCAGGATTCTTCTGGATTTCCCCAGGCGAACCGTCAGCGATAATCGAACCGTTGTTAAGGACAACGACACGGTCGGAGACACCCATCACCATTTTCATATCGTGTTCGACCAAAAGCACGGTGATGCCGAGTTTGCGAATTTCGCCCATTATCTGCATGAAGCTCGCAGTCTCGGAAGGATTCATGCCGGACACCGGCTCATCGAGCAGCAGCAGGCTCGGGCGAGCGGCGAGCGCCACGGCAACTTCGAGCAATCTCTGCTCGCCATAGGGCAACGCGCTTCCGAGTTCGTCCGCGCGTGGCCCGAGGCCGACAAAATCGAGCACTTCTCGCGCGGTGTCGCGCATCTCGCGCTCTTCCGCCGCCACGCTTGGCAACCCGAATATGATATGCAGTGCTTTGCGGGTTTGCCGGCGGTGCAGGCCCATCAGAACATTGTCAAATGCGCTCTGGCCCCCGAATACGCTGGTTTTCTGAAATGTTCTCACCACGCCGAGATCGGCAACTTCGTTCGGGCTGAGGCCTGCGAGACTTGCACCGCGATAGGCAATGTGGCCACTCGATGGACGGATATAACCGGTAATGGCGTTGAACGCCGTGGTCTTGCCGGCACCATTGGGGCCGATCAGGCCGAGTACCTCTCCCGCGCGGACATCGAACGTCATGGAATTGATTGCGAGTAAGCCGCCAAAATGCACCTCGAGCGAATCGACTGTCAGCGCCTCCTGCTGGATAGTTTTTGCCGGCATCAGCTCGCAGCCCCTGGCGCGGAACCTTGCGACATTGAACCCTCCGGGCCGCGCGCGCGCCTTTGCCACCATTGGGTCACGGCCGGGACGATCCCCTCAGGCAGGAAATAGACGATGAGAATCATCAAAATGCCGTAGATAATCCACTGGACTTCCGGCGAGGCAAAAGCCCGCAATACTTCGGGCAGGATGCCGAAAATCAAGCCGCCCACGACAGGACCGGCAAGCGTTCCCTTGCCGCCCGTAACTACCATGATCACCATGGTGACAGTGTAGATAAACAGGAATATGTCAGGGTCGACGATGCGCACATAGTGAGTGTAGAGCCCGCCGGCGGCTCCCGCCATCCCAGCCGAGAGGATTGTTGCGAGCACCAGATATTTGGTGACGTCTACACCAATGGACGTCGCCAGAGGTTCATTCTCGCGCAGCGCGATCATGGCGCGGCCCGCACGTGACTGCACGAGCCGGCGTATGATGACAAAACATACAACGCATAACCCGAGCACCAGCCAGTAGTTGGGTTCTTTTTTGAAGAAGGTGAGTTCCCACAGGCCGGGAATGGCGAAGGTGAAGGGCTGAATATTGTTGAGGGCCATCGGGCCTTCGGTGAGATCGATCCAGTTGAGCGAGACGAGGCGCACAACCTCGGCAAAACTGATTGAAACGATGACGAAATAGGCACCGCGGACCTTGAAAGATATTCTGCCAATGAGCCAGCCGCTTATGGCTGCCAGAACGATACCGCACAGGAAAGCGAACCAGACGGGCTTCGGCTCAAAGACAAAGGTGTAGCTCTCGGTGAGTTCCAGATCAAAACCGAGCGATACCAAGGCACTTGTGTATGAACCTATGCCAAAAAAAGCGACATGGCCAAGGCTGAGTTGTCCGGTGTAGCCAAGCAGCAGGTTCAGGCTCATCGCCGCGATAATGAAGATGCCCGTCGTGATGAGGATATGCAGGTAATAGAGATTACCGAGCCAGAAAGGTATGGAGGCCAAAAACAGTACGACGCTGACTTCGAGGAACCGATTCACCCTACCCGCTCCTTCTGCGCGAAAAGGCCTGTCGGGCGGAACAGAAGGATGATGATGATGAGCAAGAATCCCATGGCGTCGCGATAGCCCGATGAAATGTAGCCCGCTCCGAGCTCTTCCATCATTGCCAGAATGAATCCGCCAATTGTCGCGCCGGCGACGCTACCGAGGCCGCCGAGAATAACGATGGCAAATGCCTTGAGCGCCGCCAGATCGCCCATTGTCGGATACACAACAATGATGGGGCCCAACAGGGCGCCAGCCGCAGCCGCCAGACCCGACCCCAGCGCAAATGTCGCGATGTACACCGAATTGATCCGGACACCCATCAGCGCGGCCGTCTCGGGGTCCTGGAATGTTGCTCGCATTGCCTTGCCAAGTTTCGTCCACCGGATCAGCGCATATGTTCCTGCAATCAGCGCGCTGGCGACCGCAAACATAAAGATGCGGTTCCAACTCACGGAAATTGTACCGATGACAAGCGGATCGACCGGGAATGGATTATCGATAGACTTGGCGATGCCGCTCCACGCGAACTGCTCCATATTCTGCATCGTAATCCAGGCGCCGATCATGATCAGCATCGTTGTGTCGATATCAGCACCGCGAAGGGGCTTCAGCAGGATGAATTCAATCATCGCGCCGAGCACGACTCCAAGCAAGACCGCCAGAATGAGTGCCAGAAAGAAATTCAGCTGCAGAGGCATGACGAACATGAACATCATGTAGGCGCCGAACGTGTAGAGCTCGCCATGAGTGAAATTCACAACACGCATGATGCCGAATATCAGCGTCAGTCCGATGCCGAGCAGAGCATAGGTGCCGCCGAGTATCAGCGCATTCAAGATATGCTGCAGAAATTGGTCCATGTCGGTGCCCCACGGCGGAAATGAAGAGCGATTCCCGTCCCACTAGTCCAGTCAGAATATGCGGAAAATGGTGCACGGCAACCAGCAGTCGCCGCGCACCAATATGTCGGCATCAAACTCTACCGTTTTGAGACCTTGCCGTCCTTGATTGTGACGATATAGACGTTCGGGACGTTCTGGCCGCTTTCCTTGCCCGCCGGTCCCTGCTTGATGAACGCAATATTGCCATTCACGCCTTTGACCATGACGCCCCAGAGAGCCTTCTGGATGGCCTTGGGATCGGCTTTACCGGCGGCCTTGATGCCGGCGACAATGGTCTGAATACCGTCATAACCGCGAAAGCCTTCGGTGAGGCCGGCAAAATTATGCCCGCGCTTCTTCCATTCGTTCACGAACTTGGTCGCAACGCCCGGATTAGGCGCAGTCTCCGGGAACCAGGGCGCGAAGAACAGCAGATGATTGCTGCCATTCGCAGCAGCGCCCGCCTGAGCGATCAATTGATCCGGAGAGGACGATCCGCCCGTCGTAATGATCTTGTGCTTGAGCTGTTGCTCCTTAGACTGTTTCAGAATCAGCGTAATCTGCTCGACGCCCGAGGTGACGAAAAGCGTATCGCCACCGGATGCTTTGACCTTTGCGATCTGTGCACTCAAGTCTGTTGCCTTGGCATCCATTGTTTCGACGACACCCACCGCAATGCCCTTCGATTTGAGCATCTTGACGAATTCCTTGGACGCGCCACGTCCCCAGTCATTGTTCACGACCAGGAAGTCAGCTTTCTTGATACCGAACTGTCCGACCTTGGTGCCGAACGATTTGGCCTCCATTTCCGAGGTCGGGCTGATGCGGAATATCCACGGATTGCCGGATGTTGTGATCTTGCCGGAGGATGACGTTTCCACAACCATCGGCACGCCGTATTCCATGAGTTTGGGCATAACGGCAAGCGTGTAGGTTGAGCTCCAGGCACCCATCATGACCGGAACTTTGTCGCCGACGATCAGCTTTTCGGCCGTGGCGACAGCTTCCTTCGGATTGCTTTTGTTGTCTTCAATGATCAGTTTGATTTTTTTGCCGAGCACACCACCCGACGCATTGATGTCGCTCTCGGCAATCTTTGCACCTTGCACGACATAGTTTCCCGACGCGGCAACGGCTCCCGTGAGCGGCTGGCTTACGCCGATATTGATCATGTCTTGAGCATGTGCCGACCAATTCATGGCGCCCAGCGCCAATGCGGCCAACGCAAACCTTTTAAGGCTAGACATCATGGCTCCCTCCCTTTTTGCACTCTGGTTACACTTTGAGCTCGTTCCGGCTCGCACTGCATTTGCATGCTTGGACGCACGCTGCGTTCGGCCAGATTGGTTCTAATAATAGTAAAACCAACAGAGTTGAGCGTAAACCAACTTATGCGGGTTTCAAAGGTGAAAATAGTGAGCTACCCCCCGATAGCTGGACAGATTTGACGCCGATTTTAGCTACAGATTGCGCCTGCCGGTCGGATTGTTCCCGGTCCTTTTCAATCAATCAGACCGCATAGGGCGGCTGTTTGCCAAGCGAGGAATTTGCTTTTCCGCCTATTGCTGTTCTTTGGAGGTTGATAGATCAGCGTTGTGATGTGCAACATTGCTGTTGATCTTGCGGGGTTGCGAACTTCCGGAACTGGCACTTTGCGATCCTGCCAGTCTAGCGCACTGATGGCCCGCAAACTGGCCGAAAGCAGCCTTACTGAACACGTAGGCATTCCCAAATTTCCAATTATTTGCTTTACGGGTCTGTTGGCCGTGGCAACATGGTGGCGACACGAGCCACAAACAAAAAGAGGCGCTTGCGCGCCTCATTATTAAATTATTGTTTTTTCTCTTGAATGTTGGTTGCGGGGGTAGGATTTGAACCTACGACCTTCAGGTTATGAGCCTGACGAGCTACCGGACTGCTCCACCCCGCGTCAACGGAGACGTTGTATAGCATGTTGGTTGCGCATGTGAAGCGCAGAAGCGTTGCGGAAACACAATATTTCCGAGCCCCTGGCGATCGCAGCAGCGGGATTGACTCTGGCTGGCCGGTGCCTGCATATCGGGGCGCTGTTCCGCCGCCATTCGACCATAAAGGAGCGATCCCATGGCCAACAAGGAGACGACGCCCCCCCACCGCGCCGTCCTCGCCATTTCCGGCGTCATTTTTCTTATCCTGTCCGTTCTCCTGATCGATACGGTGATCGATATCTGGCCCTCGGTCGGGGCGCAGTCGGAAATGTGCAAGAAGCTCGAACCCATGCCGATTGCCGAGCGCGAGCCCCTGCTCGTCAAGTTGCGCAAGGCGCACAAGATTAGCTGCCGTTTCCGCAACGTGCCGGTGACCCGCGTCAATCTCGGCGGCACGCACACCTTTCTGACGCCGGATCAGGGCATGTTCGGCCTGGTCGGGATTTTCGCCGCCCTTGCCGCGCTGCTCCGATCGCTGCGCGCGGTGGTGATGACGGCCATCGGCCGGAGCACGGAAGAGTTCTCGCTTCTTTGGAATCTGTTCAGGCCACTCCAGGCGGCAGTGCTCGCCATTATCGCTTATGTGATCGCCCGGGCGCTGTTCCTGCCCCCCGGCACGCTTGCCTCGGTCAATCCGTACGGCTACGTCGCTCTGGGCGCCGTCATCGGCTTTTTCAGCGGCGAGCTGGCGTGCTGGGCGATCTCCCGCGGCAAGGCGCTAACGGGAAAATAGATGCGAGCCGGCCCTAGTGGGCCAGGAGCGGCAGCGGCGGGCGGGCATAGGCCGAAACGCCGACGGCCAGTTGATGAGCGAACAGCCGGCTCCTCGCCCAGCCGCCTTCGACCAGATCGGTGTGATTGCGGGCATAGCCGAGTTTGAGCTCGGTGAAGGGCTGGAAGCGGCTCGAGGGTTTGAGACGCCACTCGACGCCGGCCAGCGCCTGAAGGCCGAGGCCGGTATATTCATAGCGATAGGTCCAGGCCTCGCGCTTCGCCCCCTTCCGGGCGATCTCGGTATGCGGGATCATGATGCCGGCCCCGGCGCCGAAATAGGGCAGGAAACGCGCGCTCAACCCACGAAAGCGGTAGACGGCGTTGAGGGTGAGAAAATTCAGCCCGTGCGAATATTCCAGCTTCCGGAAGGTGGCCGAGGGGGGTTCGCGCGGCGGTACGGTCTCGCCGTCGCGCATGCCGGTCTGCGAGACCACCGCAGCCTTGTCGGCGATCGCCTTGGCATGGATATAGTCGATCATCACTCCAAATGATGGCGCCTGTTCGGTCCAGAATGTTGCGCGCACGCCATAATAGGGCGGCATTCTGAAGGGCTCGCCATGCCATTTGACGTCCTTCAGCGTCATGTCGGTGCCGTTCGGCTGTTTCAGGATCATGTCCGCGTCGAACACGCCATTGCCGCCACCGTAAAGCCCGAACTGAACCTCGCCGCGCGCGAACGCAGCTTGCTCGCCTCCCGCCTCACTTGCCTT
>JAJFHO010000095.1 GCA_021775575.1 Hyphomicrobiales bacterium | reverse complement strand
TTTCTTGATGCTGTTTTTACTCATATTGGTGTTAGGAAGTTAGCGTCTCATCGATATGAAATGAGAAGTTGTTCTGGCTGCGTGCCTGTTCTCATTTACTGTACAAAACCATTTCATCTACTTCGTAAAAAATCCAACGTGAGAGTGGCTGCTAACAAAGCCTCGATGAAGTATCTAAAAAAATTCAAGCATGTTCGACCAGTTCTACTCGCATCAGCGGAAGTGGTAGCAGCTCTGAAGACTGGAATTATATCATGCAAGGCAACAGGTGGCGGTCAGCCTAAATTTTCTCTCAATGGCCCAATGCCAGCTGGTTGGGAAAATAAAGGATTGCCGAAGTCGAAATTAAGGTAGTTTGTTAAGAGAAGCAAAAAAACAAGTGGGAGAGTTTTATTTCTCCTCTTTTTCGTCAAAGGCATGAACTCTTTTACTCATAGGGCCATAGATGAGATTTAGATACTTAAAACTTTTAGGCTTTGTCATGATTTTACAACTCACATCAACATCGCGAATAGGGCAAAGCACGATTAAGCCATCAGGGTAAAATGTCTTATCACCGCATTTCACATTAAATTTGAGACCGTTGTCCTTTGTGATTTCGCGACTTAAACTTTGTAAGTTACAATTTGTTTTATAGTTCAACAGAACTTTGATTGATCCATCTTTGATATCAGGATTAGCCTTTGCGGTTTTTACCCCTGATAGGGCTAAAATAAGTGTAAGGGCTGTTAAAAAAAAGTCTGCGTATTTCATTCCTACTTCCTATTCTTTCCTCTTCAGGGTCAATATCTATGATAACTTGTTTTAGAAAATTGTAGGTTATTAATTTGTAAGCGATTGGCTAGATAAAGAAAAACCAGCGGGAGAGCTTTATCTCTCAAACCGCTGGCTTTATAATGGTGGGCGATGACAGGCTCGAACTGCCGACCCTCTCGGTGTAAACGAGGGATTAAGTGCCTCAAATAGCAATTTAAACCCTATATACTGGGCTTTCAGATCAAATAGGCACAACCGGCGCGTAAACCATTTGAATTATAACGTACCTCGTACATTAACTCTTTTATTTATGTTTTTAACTAAGAGAGGTGAAGAGATGAAAATAGGATTAATAGCTTGGATGTTTACAGCTATATTTGTGACCTTAAAACTGACAAGCCATATTGATTGGTCGTGGTGGTGGGTTTTTGCCCCTGTGTGGGGATTAACAGCTTTAATAATTTTGCTAAGGATAATTACAGTTGTTACTCTTTTGGCGTGGAGAAAGTTAGACCGCAAAGGATTTGACACATGGAGATTGCAAAGAGACCTGGAAAAACTTGGTGAACGTGTTATGCGCGGCAATTAACCCCTATATATAGAGACAGAGAATAAATAACATTTTCTGTGAATTTTGTTCGTTAGCTGTGTTTAACTAACATGGGTGAGCGTTAATAACAGTCCTCTAAAAAGAACCCGTCTTTATCTGTTTTACGGTATTTATTAGATTGTATTGTTTCACCTGCTTGAGCGTGGGCTATCAAATCAACTTCTGGCATACTGTCCATTAGGGTTGTTGTAATCTTAAACGACACGCGGCCACTAACCAAAACCATAACTATTAGAAATATGGCCTGCCCTCTGCTCAAATCAAGATTTTCAATAAAGGCATAATAGCTTTGAGGAAGTCGGGGTTTAGTGAGTGAAGAATATAGGCTACTCCCAAAATCGCGCCAATATAATAGAGCTTCTCTGAAGGATCTTTTTTCTTTGAACCAGTCAAATGCTTGTTGATTATTGCGCAGTGGTGCACGGTTTTGTTTTCCACTCGCTCCAAACGCCTGAGCATATCTCTGATAAGGTCGTGCTGCCACTTGGTCATTCATTTATCAAACCTCATTTGCATAATTCATCATAAACGCGATTATGAGCTCTTACTTCGCGTTTTGTTTGCTTTGTGTCTCTTCTAGAGTAAGTAATATTCTTATAGGCCTCACATGATGTATCAATCGCGCCTATAGGGGTCCCGTCCTTTGCGCACGCGCTTAGTGTTGACGCGACTACGAGCCCGGCGAGCTTTCTTAATACGTTCATTTTGCACCTTTTGAGTTTTTTGAATGATTGAAGTTTCACCAGCTTTAAAAGCCTCTCGTTTGATTTCACATGACTTCATATAGGTTAGAGAAACAAGCGTTAAGGCAAGAGCCCCATAACGAATTAAAGGGCTCCCAAGTAAGGAGAGAATGCTCATGCAACCTCCCCATTTTTATTGTCATCAACTTTAGCGTATGTAGAAAGAGCAAGCCCTGTGAGGCCTAAGACAATAAGGATAGTTGTCGAGCCTAATTCAACCTGTCCAAAGACACCCTGTATCATTGAGATGGGGTCCTGCGCTGCGTCATAGACTTTTTTGAGTGTATCCCACCAACTTGAAACAACCGCACCCATTGCGCTTAAGAACGCGATGACATGACCAAAAATTGTACGGCTTTTAGAAAGCGGCTTGCGCTCGATTGTTTCAGCCTCAACCTCTTGCGGCATATCTTCAACGGGTCCAGTTTCACCACGCAAGCCACGCCACAGCTCGCATTCTGCACGGCGGCGACGCACCAAGCCTTTAAGTGTTTTTAGCCGGCCATTTACACGGGCTTTCTTGTAGAGCATCAAGCGGCTTGGAACTGTATTAAATTGTTTTCGGTTCACATAAGGAATGATTTTTCGTAAATTCCCAGCGCCACAATTATAAGCGAATGAAACAAGAGCATCGAATTGGCATTGCTTTAATACAACATCCTCATTCAATCGGCGCTCAACAGCATGTTCGTAGCGTGCCATATCATCAATTAAAAGGCGCTCCGCTTCTTCTTGGCTAATTTCCATACCTGGCTTAACTGTTTTTGTATGACCATATCCAATAGTCCAGACATTGGCAGGACATCGGTAAGCCTTTAATCTGCATCCCTCAAACTCTTTAATGAGATCAAGGCCTGTTTGTGAAATTCTCATATTGCTTTCTCCAATAAAAAACCCGCTCAAAGGCGGGCTGTTTTTATATCTATTTGTAGGGGTGGTTAAGTCCAGTAACTATCATCTTCATAATCTTGTGGAATTGGTGAGAGTTCTTTTAAAGCCCATGATTTTTTATAGTAATAATCAAAAGATGCAGCCGCTTGCATACCCATCTCAATGACTTCATCATTGGTCAAAGTCTGATTAGTGTCGTTTGCGTCTCTGAATGTGAAATCTGTTGTTACTCCAGCGCCGTTTTTAATGACAGCCATAATAGAAAGATCGCCGATATTAGCGCGGCCACCGCCTGCCATATCAACCGCAAACACCTTTCCTGTTGATAGATAAACAGGAACGACTAGATTAACCCGTCTTTCTCTCTCAACGTTTACGTCTGTATTTGTAGGCGCGGCCGCTGCTGGTGGTGTGAAAGTTCCATCTCCATTAGAGATGTATCCTGCGAAAACCTCCGTAGCGTCATCTACTACAAACGGGTGCGTGCTGCTTGCTTCAATAGATAAATTTAATTCGATAACGTCAACCACACCGTTAACAACGTTAATGCGCTTCATTTTAAGCCACCTTTCTTATTAGAACATCGCCATAGATTTCAGTACCTTGAGAAACAGCTTGGCCAAGAGAATCTGTCCCTCCAGTCCAGCCAGTGCGGTAATATTGCAACTCTAAGTCTTTAGTGCCCGTTAGTGTGAATTCACCATAAAGTACCAGCCTGGCTTGCTCACCAGAGCCTGGACTTTGAACACTTTCACCTAAAACTTCAGTCGTGCTGTCAGTGGTGTTTCTTAATCTAAGTTTACCGTTACCCAAATTTTGATGCCAATTTCCTGCGCTAATCTCATAGGTTCCAACAGGTAAGGTTATTACACTGGAAGATAAGGAGGCCCCGGAAATGTCATTTTTTACAGATGTATTTAGCGTGTACTTTGTCCAGCTTGAAAGTGTCGGAGTGCCGCCATTTGTGCCACTGGCCTGCTGATGCTGAAGGTGTAGTGTGCCTAGATTAGTTGATGACCATACAGGCAAGCCGGACTCCAATTTGAGAAATTCATCATCGCTGCCCTTTGCCAGACGTGTAGGTACGCCGGATGCACCATAATATAAAATATCACCTGTAGTTCCATGCTCCAATTTTGCAAGTGTCACGGCATTATCTGCAATTTTTGCCTCTACAACTGCATTATCATCAATTTGAGCTGTGGCCACAGTATCCAGTGCAGCTAAAGCCCCTAAGCCCAATCCGCTTTTAACATTTGCCCACGTAATAGCTGCATTATCACCTGCGCTATTATCATAGAGTGGTAGAAGGTCTGTATCTTCCAGGGATGCGGTGGTGCTTAAGGCACTAATAGCAACGCCGTCCAAATCAACTAAAGCGGTGTTTGCCAAATTCCCATCAGCTGCCCAGCTTAAAACACTGCCCGTTGAAGCTGTCGGGAACTCAACTTCAGCCGTGAAGTTAGCTGTAGAGATAGCCGGACGTCGTCTATTATCATAATCAAGCTCTTGCAAGATCATAGCAAGGCGGTCATCACTTTGCTGTAATGCTGCCTCTAAAACCGCATTATCAAGATCATAATCGCGTGGCTGATCTTTAGAGGTTCGGCGTTCAATGCGAAGTTTCTCACCTGTGGCTGGAACAGTTGGGGTTGCAGTGATAGAGCCCGTAGAGCCCTCACCCCC
>JAJFHO010000094.1 GCA_021775575.1 Hyphomicrobiales bacterium | reverse complement strand
TTATGGAGATCTGATAAATCAGGTTGCGGGCCAAATGGACAAATTATCTCTTGCTGAAGAATTTCCGGCCGCCGACGAAACGGCGTGGTTGGCGCTTGTCGAAAAAGCGCTGCGCGGGTCCGATTTCGAGAAGACCCTTGTCTCGCGCAGTTATGACGGTCTGAAAATCGACCCTCTTTACACACGGTCGGACGATGCGCCGACAAGCGGCCTGCCGGGTTCAGCGCCTTACGCGCGCGGGTTGCGCGCTGATCACGGCGACTACCCTTGGGACATTCGCCAACTCTATACCGCTTCCGAACCGGGCGCCGCCAACAAGGATATCCTCGAAGATCTGATGGGCGGCGCAACCTCGATTACGCTGCAGATCGCCGGACCCGGACAGATCGGCGTCACGATCGCTTCCCTTGACGATCTGGAGCAGGTCCTGAAAGGCGTCCAGCTCGATTTCGCACCTCTTGCCTTCGCGCCTGGCGAACGTTTCGCCGAGCTCATGGACATGCTCAAGGAGCTTGTCGGGAAAGGGGACCGCGACGCTTCCGCGATTGGCTGCGCCCTGAACGCGGACCCCATTGGCATGCTGGTCCGGACCGGCGCGCTGTCGGACAATCTCGACAATATCTTCGAGCGCTTGGGCGGTGTCGCGCGGGATGCCCAAAGCAGCTGCCCCGGCATGACCACCATTCTCGCCGACGGGCGGCCCTACCATGACGGCGGTGCAAGCGAGGCTCAGGAACTGGCCTGCCTGTGTGCTGCGATGGTCGCCTATTTGAGAGCGCTGGAAGGCGACGCCCTCACTCCTGCCGCGATAGTGGATCAGATGGGTTTCGCCATCTCAGCCGATACCGATCAGTTCCTCACCATCGCGAAACTGCGCGCTGGCCGAATGCTCGTTGCCCGGATTGCGGAGGAATGCGGTGCGGCCGGGTCTCTGCCCGGTGTGAAGTTTCATGCCGAGACCTCGCGGCGGATGCTCGCCGCGCAGGCCCCTTGGGTCAATATGCTGCGGACAACCATGGCCTGCGCTGGCGCCGCATTGGGCGGCGCGGATTCAATTTGCGTTCTGCCCTTCACCTGGGCGCTCGGGCAGCCGAACGCGTTCGCCCGAAGGATTGCCCGCAACATCCAGATTATTCTGCAGGAAGAATCAGCGCTCGGCGCAGTGCTCGATCCCGCCGGTGGCAGCTGGTATGTGGAATCGCTCTCGCGCGAACTGGCCGCCAAGGCGTGGACGCTTTTTCAGGGGATTGAGAAAAAAGGCGGTATTGTCGAGGCCTGCGCCAGCGGCTTCGTCCAGAAAGAAATTGCAGAGACCGCCGCCAAACGCGCGGAAGCCGTGGCCACCGGACGCGAGGAATTGACCGGCGTAAGCGTTTTTCCATCCCTCAAGGATATGCCGGTCAGTGCCGAACCGCACCGCCTGCCAGCCGAGGTGGAAGACCCTGCAATTACCGTCGAGCCGACCCCATTGCGAGCGCCGTCGGAGCCTTTCGACAGGTTGCGCGCCGCCGCCAATGCCCATGTCGATGCCAATGGCAATCGCCCGGCGGTATTTCTTGCCAATCTCGGCAAAACATCCGATTTCGCCGCACGGGCAAGCTATGCCCGCAATTTCTTCGCCGCCGCCGGGCTGGATGCTATCGACTCAGGTGGCGACGGCGCGCCGGAGAACGTCGCCACGGCATTCACAGACAGCGGTGCCAAACTTGTTTGCCTTTGCTCAAGCGACGCCGTCTATGGCGAACTCGCATCGCAGACTGCCTCATTGGTCAAGAAAGCGGGAGCAGAACATATCTATCTGGCTGGCCGGCCCGGCGACGCGCGCGCGGCACTGCGCGAGGCGGGCGTTGAGACTTTTCTTCACAAAGGGTGCGATATGATCGACACTCTTAGGCGTGCACATGACTATCTTGGTGTCGCGGCCACATGACCGGCCGGGCCCGGGAGACGGACAACATGACGCAGATTCCTGACTTCACGGCATTGCCCTTCGAACCCGTCGCACAGACAGGCGGCACGCCGGCCAGCGAACCCCTCTGGCAAACGCCGGAAGGGATTGCGATCAGGCCCGCCTATTCGCACGCGGACAGCGACGATCTCGATTTCCTGAACACATGGCCGGGCATTGCGCCCTATCTGCGCGGCCCCTACCCGACCATGTATGCGCAGCGGCCCTGGACCATCCGCCAATATGCCGGCTTCTCGACGGCGGAGGATTCCAACGCCTTCTATCGCCGCAATCTGGCGGCCGGCCAGCAGGGCGTATCGGTCGCCTTCGACCTTGCGACCCACAGAGGCTACGATTCCGATCACCCGCGCGTGCAGGGCGATGTCGGCATGGCCGGCGTCGCCATCGATTCCATTTACGACATGCGCACCTTGTTCGATCGTATCCCGCTCGATCAGATTTCGGTGTCGATGACCATGAACGGCGCGGTGTTGCCGGTTCTGGCGCTGTTTATCGTCGCCGGCGAGGAACAGGGCGTGCCGCCGGAAAAACTCTCCGGCACGATCCAGAACGATATCCTCAAGGAATTCATGGTCCGCAACACCTATATTTATCCACCCGAACCCTCGATGCGGATCATCTCGGACATTTTCGCTTTTACCTCGGCCAATATGCCGAGATTCAATTCGATTTCCATCTCCGGCTATCATATGCAGGAAGCCGGCGCGACGGCGGATCTGGAGCTTGCCTACACGCTCGCCGACGGCGTTCAATATGTTCGGACCGGCACCAAAGCCGGACTTGATATCGATGCCTTTGCGCCGCGGCTGTCTTTCTTCTGGGCGATGGGCATGAATTTCTTCATGGAGATTGCCAAGATGCGGGCCGCGCGGCTGCTCTGGGCGAAGCTGATGAAGCCGTTCGAGCCGAACGACCCGCGTTCCCTGTCGCTCAGAACCCATTGCCAGACGAGCGGATGGAGTCTCACCGCGCAGGATGTCTACAACAATGTGGCCCGTACCTGCATCGAGGCGATGGCGGCGACCCAGGGCCATACCCAGTCGCTGCACACCAATGCGTTCGACGAGGCGCTCGCCCTGCCGACCGATTTTTCCGCGCGAATCGCACGCAACACCCAGCTGTTCCTGCAGCAGGAAACCGGCACCACGCGGGTGATCGACCCGTGGGGCGGCAGCTACTATGTCGAACGGCTCACGCAGCAGCTTGCC
>JAJFHO010000093.1 GCA_021775575.1 Hyphomicrobiales bacterium | reverse complement strand
GGTTGGCTCAACGGATAACGCAGCTGGTTTCTCTCTTAATCGGTATTTGGTTCGTAATAGCGCAAGCTCACTCTTCTTGGCTTGGCTCTGATGCAAGCGGCAAGTTTGTCCCCACACCTGTGTGGAGCTCTCTACCATACGCTATTGGCGCTGTGGTTGTCTTCGTTCTCCTGGGGAGATGGTTTGCGCGCACTATACCGCATACTAAAAGGGCGCTGACAGTTGGGGCAATCAGCTTTGTCGCCATCTCGGTTGTCTCTCAGGGTTTTTGGTATCAAAAAATGGTCAGGGTGACGACGTTTGAACTGTCACGCTTTTCTCGAGAGTTAGGGGAGGCTGTTGGTCCATCAGCTGTGTTTACCGCCCCGCATGCTCCGAATTTGACTCTGGATAATGATCGCCGAAATCTGATCTACAGCTTTGGGTTGCAGAATAAAGAGTACGATCTTATTGAGCGCTATCCAGTGACACACCTCGCCTCAGATATTGCACAGATTGATATTGGTAGAGCCGATTACCCTGCGTTAAAAGACGCCTATGAAATAGCTCGTTTCTTGCACCGAGACGGGACGTTTACTGTATATCGGGTTCGCACTGCTGAAGCGCTGAGGATTTCCCCAGAAACATTGCTGGAAAAGAGCGAACGGTTTGTCGATGATGGATTGTTAGATAGCGCGTTGATTGCGATTAGAGGGTTCTGTGATGATAATCCGGACAACCTGATTGGGCGCCGTAGTTTGCTGGATAAGTTGATGCGCAGTGGAGAGAGCGAAGAGGCGTTAGTTGTAGGGCGTGTGCTAATTGAAAAAGATCCAGCTGGCTCATGGACACATGCGCTGGTCTCTCGTGTGATGTTCTATATTGCTCGTAGGTCTGGTGATGCGCGGCTGCGTGGGGAAGCCGAGATTCTTCTTCGACGGGCTCAGGAGCTTAACCCTACCGCTGCAAAGTTCTTTGCGACTTATGTCCATTCGTAGCTAGCGCTCTATAGCTCGGAATAGAATCTCACCGAGTGAATCTATTGAATCCGCTTTTTCGATGCTCTGCATGTTTGCGTAATCTAACAGACGTTGATCTGGTGTCATCGCGATTCCAAGCGCTGACTTCTCCAGCAGAAACCGATCATCCCAATTATCTGCAATAGCAATCGTTTGTTCCCAAGTGTAACCGTTTTCCTCCAACCAAAGTTCAGCTTGCGCGACTTTTTCTATGCCGCGTGGGTGAGGGCTATTGAGAGCTCCAGTGTAGACGGTGTTCTTGATTTCTGGCTGTCCAGCGATTAGGGCGCTGAAACCAAAGTGGTTAACCAGTGGTTGCCCTAGCCGGTCAACTGTTCCACTCAGCGCTATTTGATCTATCTCGCTTCTACCGCGTTTATTGATTTCGCGAATTAGCTCAACTGATCCAGCGCGCAGAGAGGGCTTGATCTGCTCTCTCCAACATTGATGAATCCAGCCGTCAACTTTCTCCGCATTCAACCCTGCGAGATAATAGAGTTTGTATTGATACAGGCTTGGAATGGGGAGTTTGAATGTTAAGCGTAGCGCATTGGCGAGGATTCTTGGGATGGTGATATGTTTGTTATCTAGCAGGAACCGGAGCAGGCGAATCTCGAGACTGCTATCAATCAAGGTCCCATCGATATCCCAAAGAATTACCTGTTTGTGAATTGGCTCATCGGCGCTGTCATTTCGCATCATTCTGCTCTTTTTCAGCGCGGCGAATTAGGGCGGCGCCTTCGATAACAACTGGGACTCCACGGGCGAGCGAGACAACGGCTGAGGCGACAGCGGTCCAGTACCCGATGCGCAGACCTTGCTCGATTAGCGCAGAGTCGAAGATCGGCCAGATCTCCAGTAGCTCATCTGCAACAGCAAGCGTCAGAAGCCAGCCAAAGGTGAAAGCCTTGAGAACCGCGAATGGTGTTCTCATGAGGGGTGACCCAGTGAGAAATTTGCCAACTTTAGATTTCATCATAGTATTTTCACCAAAGCCCGAATAGCCATAGCGTAAGGTGAAATTACGGATTGTATCGGTGAGAATACCGCGTGAGATAAACACCACAGGAATCCAGATCGGCACAAGGTTCAGATCAGCTAGAACAATCCAGAGCACACTTTCGATGATCCGATCTGCGGCGATGTCTAGTACGCTTCCCAGAGCTGAGGCTTTATTCAGTTTGCGAGCTAGGTGGCCATCGAGCCAGTCTCCGATGATAACTGTCACTGAAAGCCCCGCCGCCAGTAGTCTGGCCCAGATACTGTCGCCGTAGGCTAGAACAACCAGCAGAAACAGCATACCAATTCGAGTTATCGTCACAATGTTAGGCCAAGGAAGGGGACGTGACATCATGCGCCTCTTGTCTCGATTGATGGTGAGCGAAGTGAGTGGATCAGCGCAACTAGCAAAGCGAGTAGAATCGCCGCAACAGCCTGATGAGCCACAGCTAGTGGAACAGGTACAACAAGTAGCAGTGTGATTACACCGAGAGTGAATTGTGTAGCAACAACAGCGACTGTGAAAGTTACCAGGCGTTTCTGCCGGTGAGTCAGTGTTAGTTTTCGTGAAATGTAATACAGCCAACCGAAGATAATCAGAACTAACCAACCAAGCTGACGGTGGATGAACTGGATCATAATCGTGTTATCCAACAGATTCTTCCAGATTGAATCAAAGAAAAGTAAGCCATTTGGTATCCATTGCCCAGACATAGTTGGGAATGTGTTGTGACCGTAACCCGCTTTGAGTCCGGCCATGAAAGCTCCATAGAGTATTTGAAGGCAGATTAGCCCGAGAGACCATCTAGTGATTCTCAGGAGTTTTGGCGCTGAGCTGTTCTTGCTCCGTGATCCATAGGTTAAGTCTAAAGCGACCCAGATTGTGGCGCACATAGTTAGTAGGGCCAAAGAAAGGTGTGCCGCGAGCCGGAAATGGCTGACTTGCGGAATATCGACCAGTCCGCTTTGAACCATATACCAACCCAGAAATCCCTGCAAACCTCCGAGCGTGAACAATCCAAGAATTCGTAGGTTTGTTTTGCGGTCAAGGCGCTTGCGGATATTAAAATAAATCCATGGGAAGAGGACAAATAGTCCGATAACTCTTCCAAGGAGCCTGTGGAAGTACTCCCAGAAGAAAATCGCCTTGAATTCAGCCAGTGTCATGTTCTGATTTACTTTTTGATATTGCGGGTAATTCTTGTATTGGTCGAATGTCTCCTGCCAGTCTGTTTGACTAATCGGAGGTATGGCCCCCATGATCGGTTTCCAGTCGACCATTGAGAGGCCGGATTGAGTGAGGCGAGTTGCTCCACCAACGACAACCATAAGAAATATCAGCAAAGCGACTAGAGCTAGCCAGATGACTATTGCGCGATTACTGCGATCTTGTGTTGTTAGTCTCATATTGCCGTGAACATACGCGATGCGCACGGCGCTGGCAAGATTGTGAACTAGGTGTGTTAGAGAGAAAAGCTCTTGCTATTTTGGGGTTGTTGGGTAATTTACAGAGTCTGCATGTTTGCTGGCGCTCTAGACTCTCTCTCTGGTGAATTTGGAGGCTCTGGAGAGCTTGATCGTCGACTTCTAGAAACCCAAACGAATGACCTGTCAGGTCATGTAACGAAAATAATGGCTATTATGTCGCATAGAACTCAAATGCAAAGAACCGCTCTACCCACGGGATATGAACGTTTTCAATTCAAAGCGTCTAACGTAGTTTTCTCAATTCTATTGTTAGCGCTCGCCACAAGCTCGTCAACTCGAGCCGAGGTGGAGAGCCAGCCCGTGAAAGTTGGAGATCAGGTTTTCTCGATTGAGAGAATTAGCAAGAACGGTGCTTTGAATATCGATGCTGTTCTTCGTGATGCACTCCGGAGTTCAGTCGCTGGTTCGGCTGTCACTGAGATCAATGTTGAGGTTGATTATATGGAGATCCCGGGTGTGCACACACACATTCTCTATCCTGATGAAGTTGCGATGATCGAGCAGATGTTTGCCTGTCAGGGGATTACTATCAATATATTTGTTGATGATGCTATTACCGAGACATCGGTTTTGACCAGCGATGGTGGTGGGTTGTTCAATAATAGTTCGGCTGGTCAGTATCTTGATATCAAGAACAATAACTTTGACAATGCTGGTGTGCCGGGTTGGCATTATTGTATCATGGGCCATCGATACAATATAGGAAATGGTTCTGGATCATCGGGGCTCGCGGAGATTTTTGGTGATGATTTCATTGTCACACTTGGAGGATTCAACGGTTCGGTTGGATATCCATATGACCGTGCTGGGACATTTGTCCACGAACTCGGTCACAATCTCGGTTTGACTCACGCTGGTGATCAGAACGAGGGAACAGTGACGCAATACAAGCCGAATTATCCTTCGGTGATGGCATATCGTTACCAGTTGTGGGGAGTGCGTCATGAGTTGGTGTGCGAAAACACCGCTGACACATGCTTGCCACACAGTCATCTGGACTATTCACACGGTTTGATGGCTGATTTGAATGAGGCCGCTCTTGATGAAAGATTGGGAGTTGGTCTCGGAGCTGTTGATTGGAACTGTAGCGGTAGCATCGACACTCTTCCAGTGGTCTATGATGTCGCTGGGTTTCCTTGCGGCGGTGGTGGTAGCTTTACGGTCAATAGAGACTATGATGACTGGTCGAACATCGTAGATGTGACGTTTTCGCTAAACCGTTCTTCTCTAGATAATCGTGAAATAGAAACTTGCGTAACTCGCGAAGAAAACGATGCTTTCCGCGGAGCGCAGGAAGAGATTAACTGTACTAACAAACCGGATGTTTATGTTGAGCCATGTGTGTATCCGTATTTGGATTCTGATGGTGATGGTCTTGGTGATGGATGCGACAATTGTAACCAGATCGCTAATCCATATCAACGTGATCTTGACGCTAATGGCATTGGTGATGTTTGCGCTCACTGTGTGCTTGCGGCGGACACGTCAATTGGTATGGCTCCATTTACACCACAGTTCTTTGGGACATCGGATTTGACTGTCAACTCATGGAGCTGGACGTTTGGCGATGCTACAGTTGGAACTGGTCAGAACACTTCTCACCTATACCCGACTCCAGGGATTCATGACATTTCGTTGACTATCAATGCTGTTGAAGGTGATTACACCGCTTACATCTCTCGTTACATCAAAGTGATGGCTGACACTATGTATGGCGGCAGTAGTTTTGCGACACCCGGGGAACTGGTGCAGGTTGATGTTTATGTGTCAAACACTCTTCCACTGAGACATCTGAAAATTCCATTCAAGTATGGTGGTCCGTTGAATCTTGAGTACAATAGCGCAAGTAATGTTGGTCTACGTTCTGAGAATATGCCAGTTGGAATACTATCTACCATAAACCCGATCAACAAAGAGGGTGTTTATCAACTAATAGGAGATGTTGGTCCTGAGACTCAGTTGGCTGCTGGTTTTGGGCCAGTTGTGAGCTTGTTTTTCGATGTGCCGTTAGGAGTTAGTGGCTCTGATGACATTCAGTTTGGGAAGGTCGGCCCGCACGATCCTGAGTTTGTTTCGGAGTTCTTTACCTACAACCCGCTCTTGCGCCCCGCTTTCCTTGAGACTGGTTGTTGTGCGCTACCTGGGGATGCTAACCACAACGGCGCATTCACGATCGGTGACATTACCTTCGGCATTGCAAGGATATTTTCTGGAGGTCCGGCGCCGTTTTGTGATGATGAAGCGGATTCCAACTCTAGTAACAATTTCAGTATTGCAGATGTAACCTACGGTATCGCCCATATTTTCTCAGGCGGGCCAGCTCCAGTGTGTGGTACAACTGGCAATTAGTTTGGTCAGCTTGCTTGGCTGTTATGTTGATGTTATGATTGGCGCGCAAGCTTTTGCAATTTCGCGGACATGGTTGTGATCCGACCCACAGCGCCAGCCCACCACCATAATGTTACTCAAAACGCCTTTGCTAAGCTTGGCAAAGTTTTAATGGTGTCTGCCCTTTGTCCGCGAATACGATCTACCCATAGCGAGAGCTTTGACGGTTAGGGGTAAAGGGCGAAAGAGCTGTAGATCAAAATGACTATGATGATAGCGAAGGTGATTCGGAGCGCTGTAACCCAACCCTCGAAATGGTTTGAGTGCATGTCAGCAAACCAATTGAGCCGGAGTTTGCGTAGAACAAGAATTCTCAGCCGCAATAATTGCGGTACATAGAAAAAGCCGATGCCGATAATACCGGCGACTATAAGTAGGTAGATTGATTGTGCTTCAATCTTTTCCTCCGATGGTTTCTCTTTCTACTAAGATATAGCGCTGGCCGTAGAATATTCACAAAGAATTGTGTATTCTTGTTTTGTAGACTGAGGCATATGAAACGATGAATACGACATATAGGGTTACTATGCATAGACTTATGGGTTTATTGAATTCAGCTTTGACTGTAGCTCTAATTGTGGCTCTGGCGGTAGTCTTGGGAGGTTCCTCAGATCTAACAGCCGCTCAGGCGGATTCAACCAAAGTGGATTCCACCTCAGTTGAGATTTCGAAGGATGATGGGCCGCATGTCTATTGGTCAGATGATACCACTGCGGTTGTCCTGTACTTTTCAGACGGTAAGTTTGTCCGTGAAACTCTCTCAGCTGATTCTCCAAGATCATTTAAGGGTCTGCTCTGGGATGATACGATAACCTACAGATTGCACAGCAAAAGAGCGAAAACAAAGCCTGCTGTAGTAAAGGG
>JAJFHO010000092.1 GCA_021775575.1 Hyphomicrobiales bacterium | reverse complement strand
GTCCCAGTGTGGCTGATCATCCTCTCAGACCAGCTACGGATCGTCGCCTTGGTGAGCTTTTACCTCACCAACAAGCTAATCCGACGCGGGCTCATCCAATGGCGATAAATCTTTCCCCCGAAGGGCGTATTCGGTATTAGCTCCGGTTTCCCGAAGTTATTCCGAACCACTGGGTAAATTCCCACGCGTTCCTCACCCGTCTGCCACTTTCCACCAGAGCAAGCTCTGGCTTCACGTTCGACTTGCATGTGTTAGGCCTGCCGCCAGCGTTCGTTCTGAGCCAGGATCAAACTCTCAAGTTTGATATTTCGATCCGGCTTAAACCCTGGAGGAAAAACTCCAGGGGGTCGCTGCGTCATTTCACGTCTTTGACGAGTCCCGACATTTAGTCGCACATCATTTCCTGTTGGGAAACAACGCGCAACATGGGTGTCGGTAAACGCAGCATCGCCAGAGTTTCGTGTGTCCAAACCCACCATCTTGCGATGGCTTGAGGGTGTGGACTCGCCAGAACTCCGCCGCCTGCGTTTCCCTTTCTTCCAACCACATTGTCAAAGAGCCTTGGTCCCGCCGCCTTGACGGCGGTCCCAACCCCTAATGAAACCAAATGCTTCCACCAGAGTCAAACGCAAGAAAGGCTGCTTTCCGGATTACGAACCGGAGCGGGCCCCGCATTGCAGAGTGATAAGACGGGCGCAGGCATGACAAATTCGCAAGCAATGCGAGTTGCTCGCGCCACGGGGGCTACTTACGGATTCTTTGCGCCCAATGTCAAGCGGCGAATTTCATTTTTCGCCAGAAAAATTGAAATGGCGGCGGCGGCGGCGCGCCAGGCTTTCAGAATGCGCTATTTTGGCCGGATCCTGTCACATTCCTGCCCGATTGCAGCGGCATTGTCCGACTCGCGTTAACGATACGGTAATGGTTGCAGGCCAGACTGTTAACGAAGCATGAATGGCCGGGCCAAATGATAAAAATTGGGTGCGCGAGCCGATAAGGGATACCAGCCTGTTTCGACATGTTGCAAACAGGGCCTTTTCCGGTAACCCACCGTCGGTTGACAGACGGTAAACGGATCGGCAAATTCGCGCGCTCTGGACTGAGGGACTAAATTCACCAGATTCAGCGCTGGCATGGCTGTGGCGAGTTAAAAAGAGCGCCGGTTTGCCATTCAGACGCCTGAGGACGGGGGGACGCAGATCTTGATTAAACGACGCCGCCGCATTGCGGGACGCAGAATGGGAAATGCGCTTGTCCCGGTTTTTGGGAAGAAAGCGCTGCCCCAAATTTATCTCCAAGATATAAAGACGCCTGTTTCGGCCGTATTCCTTCCGGAGTCTGGCGATAGCGGCGCCGGCGCGCGGCTCAAATGGCTTGTCAGCACATGCCTCGCGGGCGTTGTCGGCGTCGGCGTGATCGGCGTCTCGGTCTACGCCTCGATGAATGTCGATGACGGCGACGGCGTTGTCGCGTCAATCCGGCGCGCCAGCCTCGCCGCGATGCAACCGATGCAACGCACCCGCGCGGTCGCGGAAGATCAGACGGTCGCGGGCCGGAAATCGGATCGCATCCAGGAAACCGCGCGCGGTCTGGCGACCACCCAGGTGATCGAGGACTCAGTCGAACAGAAAATCGGCGGCCAGGGCTATATTTCTATCAAGCGCTACGGCCGGGTTGTCGCCCGCCTCGCCACTGCCCGGCCCGACAGCACTCTGGCCATCCCCGCATTCAATCCATTCAAACTCTATTCCAACCCCAAGCCAATCGCCGACGCCAGCGATACGCAAGGACTGGAAGGCACGGCGAGCCGCGAAGTTACGGTGCGGGTCAGCGAGCTGGAAGACGGCGTTCTTCCAATGGAAGATTCGCTTGAGCTGAACGGGTTACAGGTCGCGGAGATGGTCGCCGAAGATGGCGGGCCCTATATGGACGGCCCCTATTCGATGCGCCCGGCAATCCTGCCCGAAGGCGCCGCCGAGCCGTCCCGCGTCCATGGCCCCGCCCTTATCCACCAGGCCTCCTACCGTCCCGAGCTGTCGGGAGAGCAGCTGGCCGAGCGCGACGCGCCGTTGCGGATGACGGTCGTTGAGAAAAGCTGGGCCGAGCCGGAAGAAGAAGCACTCCAGAACACCGAGATCAAGAGTGTGGTGGTAAAGCGCGGCGACACGCTGATGAGAATTCTCACCAATGCCGGCGCCGAGAGCTGGCAGGCAAAAGCGATTTATGAAGCGATGGCGCCGGTCTTCCTGGCGAAGTCGCTGCAGAAGGGGCAGGAAATTCGTCTGACCCTGGCGCCGGCGCCGAGCGAGACGGGGCAGATGGAGCCGGTCAAGGTCAGTCTTTTCACCGGCGATGATCACAATGTGACAGTCGCGCGGAATGGCGCCGGCGAATTTGTCGCCAGCGACGAGCCGATTGAACCAACCGCCACCATGCGCCGCGACAGCTTTCCCAAGCGCGCGACACTGTATACGAGCCTTTTCGACGCCGCTCTGAACCAGGACCTGCCAACCGAAATGATCACGCGGGTGCTGCGTATCCATTCCTATGACGTGGATTTCAAGCGCAGGGTACAGGCAGGCGATTCCTTCGAGGCCTTCTTCAATCTCGACAGCTATGACAAGGGCCAGGAAGCAGAGCCTGGAGAATTGCTGTTCACATCGATGAAGGTCGACGGCGAAACACGGCGTTTCTTCCGTTTCCGCACGCCCGACGGGGTCGTCGATTTTTATGACAGGGACGGCAACAGCGCGAAGAAGTTTCTTATGCGCAAGCCGGTCAAGGGCGCGCGGTTTACGTCCGGCTTTGGCGTTCGCCCCCACCCGATCCTGAAGCGGCGCAAGATGCATCTCGGCTCAGATTGGGCAGCGCCGCGCGGCACGCCGATCCTGGCGGCCGGCAGCGGCATTGTCGAGCTGGCCGGACGCAAGGGTGGCTACGGAAACTATGTCCTTATCCGCCATGCCAACGGTTTCAAGACGGCCTACGGGCACATGACCCGCTTTGCCAAGGGAATGCGCCCGGGCATCAAGGTAACCCAGGGGCAGGTGATCGGGTATGTCGGCAGCACGGGGCTGTCATCGGGCCCGCATCTTCATTTTGAGGTTCTGGTGAACAACCGGCACGTCAATCCCATGACAATCCACGTTCCGCGGGGCCGGCAGCTGACAGACAAGATGCTGGCGGACTTCCACAAGGAGCGCACCCGGATCGAAACGCTGATGCATCGCGCGCCGGTGACCACGCGCGTCGCCGCCGCAACACAGGATTTGCGCTAGGAAGCGGCATTTGAGGGAAAGCTTGCCTGGTTAAGCGCGTCCCGGTGGGGCGCGCTTTTTTTGTCTGGCTCCGGATTGGCATGAACAGATTTCTTATCGCCGGCCTGCTGACGCTTCTGGGCGTGATTGCCTGGTCATACATCAATCCCGCCGACGCTTTGACCTGGTGGCTTGAAGCTATTCCGGCGCTTGGCGCGATCGTTCTTCTGGTTCTCACGCGCAAGCGGTTTCCCCTCACCCCCCTCGCCTATTTCCTGATCTGGATTCACTGTGTGATCCTGCTGGTCGGCGCCCATTACACCTATGCCGAAGTGCCGCTCTTCAACTGGCTGCGCGACGCGCTCGACCTTGCCCGCAACCATTATGACCGGCTCGGCCATTTCGCGCAGGGCTTCGTCCCGGCGATCGTGGCGCGCGAACTTCTGATCCGAACCTCGCCGCTTGCGCCCGGACGCTGGCTGTTCGCCATCGTGACGCTGGGCTGTCTCGGCATCAGCGCGGCTTATGAATTGATCGAATGGGCGGCGGCGGAGCTGAGCGGCGAGGCGGCGGCCGCCTTTCTCGCCACCCAGGGCGATATCTGGGACACGCAAAAGGATATGGCGCTGGCGCTCATTGGCGCGATAGCCGCACAGCTCCTGCTCGCCCGCTTCCATGACCGGCAGATCGCGCGCCTCCAAGCGTAAAATCTAGGTTGAGAACTCATAAATATCGTCCATTCCACGCAGTGGATTTTGTCTCTGACAAGGCAGAAGAACGCGGGAAATCTTTATAATTTTCAAGTTCTTATAACGCAGGCAGTGGCGAAATCCACTGCGTGGAATGCACGATATTTATGTGTTCTCAACCTAGGGCACATATTCGTCGCGCCAGTTCAGCACGACGTTGAAGGAAATCGAGATTCGTTTTTCCTCGAACAGATTCGGATGCACCAGATGGTGCAGGAAGGCCGGCCAGATCAGCAGCATGCCGGGTTCGGGCACAATCCTGTGCTCCGCCTCGACCTGCCCGTCGTCCTTCACCGCGAGCATGTTGGCCTGGGGCCTGGGGTCGAAAAAGCTGATCGCACCGGGGTTGAGATCGGATCGGCCCTCGACCTTGGGCTCGCCCGCGGGCACCTGCACATAGTATGTGCCGCTCAGCCAGGAGTGCGGATGGTTGTGCAGATTGTGATAGTCGCCGAACCGGTTCACATTCGGCCATGCCTGCAGATGCCAGTCCATCTCGTAATCGATGCCGGCATTGCGTGCATATTGGACAACGCAGCGGTTGACGCAGTCCCTCAGCCAGTGAACGGCCGGGTGATCGACAGCGAAGAAATTGCCGCCCAGATAGTCGGTCGTCATGTCGCGCGAATTTGCGTCAAGCTCCTCGATGATCTTGACCAGCAGGATATTGGCGTTTTCCGCGCCCGGGAGATGGTCGCGAAGGAAGGTCGTGGGCCACAGCTGCGAAAACTGCGCCGTGCTTTTGCTGCTGTCAGCCATATCTGAAAAACTCCGGCAAAGAAGGACGCCGGAAGTATGCGCGATAGGAGCGGCAATGCGACAGGGGGAAATTCATTCCCCCCGCCGCTAACCGGTTATGCCGCTTCCTTTACCGCCTCGCCGTTGATGACGAGAGCGCCGTCGCGGGCCGAGACCTTGATCGCGTCGCCATCCTTGATCGCGCCTTCCAGAATGAACTCGGCGAGCGGATCCTGCAGATTCTTCTGGATCGCCCGCTTCAGGGGCCGTGCGCCGAAGGCCGGATCGTAACCCTTGCCGGCCAGCCACTCGCGCGCGGCCTCGTCAAGCTCCACCGAAATCTTGCGCGCGGCCAGGAGAGCCTGAAGCCGTATGATCTGGATGTCGACGATGGCTGCCATCTGCTCGCGTTTCAGCCTGTGGAACAGAATGATCTCGTCGACCCGGTTGAGGAATTCGGGCCGGAAACTCGCCCGCACGACGCTCATGATCTGATCGCGGACGGCGTCGGTGTCCTCGCCCTCCGCCTGATTGACTAAAAGCTCCGCGCCCAGATTCGAGGTCATGATGATGAGCGTATTGCAAAAGTCCACCGTACGGCCCTGACCGTCGGTCAAACGCCCGTCATCGAGCACCTGCAGAAGTATGTTGAACACATCCGGGTGGGCTTTCTCGATCTCGTCGAACAGGATCACCTGGTAAGGGCGCCGGCGCACCGCCTCGGTCAGCGCGCCGCCTTCCTCATAGCCGACATAACCCGGAGGCGCGCCGATCAGGCGGGCGACGGAGTGCTTCTCCATATATTCCGACATGTCGAGGCGGACCATCGCATGCTCGTCGTCGAACAGAAATGCCGCCAGCGCCTTGGTGAGTTCGGTCTTGCCGACGCCGGTGGGTCCGAGAAACATGAAGGAGCCGATCGGACGGTTGGGGTCCTGCAGTCCGGCGCGCGCGCGCCGCACCGCCGTCGAAACCGAACGGACCGCCTGGTCCTGGCCGACGACGCGTTTGGCAATCGCCTCTTCCATGCGCAGCAGCTTGTCCTTCTCGCCTTCCAGCATCTTGTCGACGGGAATTCCGGTCCAGCGCGAAACGACGCCGGCGATATGGTCGGCGGTCACCGCTTCTTCCAGCATCGCTCCCGCGCCACCGCCTTCCGCTTCCGCGTCTTGCAGGCGTTTTTCCAGTTCGGGAATTCTGCCATAGGACAGCTCGCTGGCGCGGGCCAGGTCGCCTTCGCGCTGCGCCTGCTGCACCTCGAGACGCGCCGTTTCCAGCTCTTCTTTAAGTTTCTGCGCCGCGGACAGCTTCTCTTTTTCCTGGCTCCAGCGCTGGGTCAGGGCGTTGGCCTTTTCCTCAAGATCGGCCAGTTCCCTCTCCAGTGCCTCGAGCCGGTCCTTCGACGCCTGATCGTCTTCCTTCTTCAGCGCTTCGCGCTCGATCTTGAGCTGAATGATGCGCCGGTCGAGTTCGTCCAGCTCCTCCGGTTTAGAGTCGACCTGCATTCTGAGCCGGCTGGCCGCCTCGTCCATCAGATCGATCGCCTTGTCGGGCAGGAACCGGTCGGTGATGTAACGGTTCGACATTGTAGCGGCTGCCACGAGTGCGTTGTCGGTGATGCGCACGCCGTGATGAAGTTCATACTTCTCCTTCAGCCCGCGCAGGATCGATACCGTATCCTCGACCGTCGGTTCGGAAATGAAGACGGGCTGGAAGCGCCGCGCAAGCGCCGCGTCCTTTTCCACATTCTTGCGGTATTCATCAAGCGTCGTCGCACCGACGCAATGCAGCTCGCCCCGCGCCAGAGCCGGCTTCAGCAGGTTGGACGCATCCATGGCGCCGTCCGCCTTGCCAGCGCCGACGATGGTGTGCATCTCGTCGATGAACAGGACTATATTGCCTTCTGCCGCCTCGATCTCCGACAGCACCGCCTTCAGTCGCTCCTCGAATTCACCACGATATTTGGCGCCGGCGATCAACGCACCCAGGTCCAGCGCCAGCAGCGCCTTGTCCTTGAGGCTCTCCGGCACGTCGCCATTGACGATGCGCTGCGCCAGGCCTTCCGCGATGGCAGTCTTGCCGACGCCGGGCTCACCGATCAGAACCGGATTATTCTTGGTCCGGCGCGACAGCACCTGGATTGCGCGGCGGATTTCCTCGTCGCGCCCGATTACAGGATCGAGCTTTCCTTCGCGCGCTTCGGCGGTCAAATCCCGGGCATAACGCTTGAGCGCATCATAGGCCTGCTCGGCCGTCGCGCTATCCGCCGTGCGCCCCTTGCGCAGTTCATTGATGGCCTCGTTCAGCGAACTCGGGGTGACGCCAGCGCGCTCGAGTATCTTCGCCGCCTCGCACTGCTTTTCAATGGCAAGCGCAAGCAGCAACCGCTCGGCGGTGACGAAACTGTCCCCGGCTTTTTTCCCGGCCTGTTCCGCGGCCTCGAAAATGCGCGCGGTGGCCGGCGCCAGATAAAGCTGGCCCGCGCCGTCGCCGGAGACCTTAGACATTTTCGCCAGCGCCGCTTGCGTTTCGGAAAGCGCGCGCGCGGCGTCGCCCCCGGCGCGCGTGATCAGACCGGCGGCGAGGCCTTCCTCATCGTCGAGCAGGACCTTGAGAATATGCTCGGGTGCAAATTGCTGATGTCCCTCGCGTAAGGCGAGAGCCTGTGCGGATTGAACGAAACCGCGGGCGCGGTCCGTGTATTTTTCGAAGTCCATTTCCTAGCCCTCTCAAGCACGCGGTCACCGCCTGAATATCAGCCCGGATTTCGCGCCCGGTTTCGGGTCTGCCGCCATGACCGGCGGCGGTTCTTACAACTCCCGGCCGTAGATGGCAGCCGACTGGAACCCAAAAAATATGGCATTCCATTCCCTTATATAGTATTGCCGCAACGCAGCAAAAAGGGGCATGATCAAGAAGAAAAGACAAATCCGATGACATCCCCCGCAACGCCCAGAATTACCGCGCTCTACCGCTATCCCGTGAAGGGCCTCGCGCCTGAACGGCTGGACGAAACGCAACTGCGGCCGGGCGAGACGATCCCTTTCGACAGGAACTGGGCGATCGAGAATGGCCCGGGCCGCTTCGACGCGCAGAACCCCCTGCACCTGCCAAAAATCAACTTTCTGATGCTGATGCGCAACGAGCGGCTCGCAGCGCTCGACATGACGTTCGATGAGGAAAGCAAAACCCTCACCCTGCTCCGCGACAGCAAGCAAGTGGCAAAGGGCGCTCTCGACACGCTGATAGGCCGGCAGCTGATCGAGCAATTTATGGCCGGCTATATGGCGGACGATTTGCGCGGCGCACCCCGCATTGTGCACGCGCCGGGGCACAGCTTTTCCGACGTCGCGGCGAAATGCCTGCACATCGTGAACCTTGCCAGCGTGCGTGAACTGGAGCGGGTGGCCGGGCGGCCGATCGATCCGCTTCGGTTTCGCGCCAACGTCTATGTCGAGGCGCCGGAGCCCTGGATGGAGTTCGACTGGGTCGGCGCCGAAATCGCTCTGGGGCCGGCGCGGCTGGAGGTTTTCGCGCGTACCGACCGCTGCGAGGCGACCAATGTCGATCCGGAAACCGGAAACCGCGACATGGCCGTGCCCGCGCTTCTGGAGCGCGTCCTCGGCCAGCGTGACTTCGGCCTTTACGCGACCGTCAATTCCGGTGGGAGAATATGCGTCGGCGATGAGCTCTCAATACCATAGGCTCTCGACCCTGGGCGCTTCGAGCCCGCGCACGGCATCGGCCTTCAGAGGTCACAAAAATCAGAAACGTCAAGCAGCGGCGTTATCGGAAGGTGCACCGTTTGACGACTGCTCCTCGTCGTCATCTTCGTTGCTCTCGGCCTTTGACCCGCCGTTGGAAGCTTTCGCCTCAACCGGCTTGGCTTCCGCCTCGCTGCCATTGGCCTTGTTGCCGGACGCCTCTTCGGAAACCGCGGATGAACCGTCGGAAGCTTTGTGTGCGCCGCCGGACCCGTTGCTGCTGTCCGAGGGCTGTTCGGCCGGTGCCTGGGCCTGCGCCGCCATGATAATGCGGTAGTAATGCTCGGCATGCTGCAGGAAATTTTCGGCGGTAACCGGGTCTCCCGAAACCAGGGCATCGCGCGCGAGGGTCGAGTATTTTTCCGCGATATGCGAGGCATTGCCGCGGATTTTCACTTCCGGCCCATTGGACTCATAATTACGGCTGAGCGGATTCTGGGATTTTCTGCCGCGGCCACGACCGCGACGGTTTTGTTGTCCTTGCCTCATCGGCTTTCTTTTCCCATTGACCATGACAGAGCCACACCTAATCCAATTGCCAAGTGCCACTAAAAGATGAATATCCGGCTGACAATGATCATTTCGGACGGCATGTCCCTCGTTGCGCTGCTAATGCATTGTTGCCCGATATCAGCTTCCGAAACATCAGCCGGCAGCGAAATTCACCGCCTGCCTAAATTCTTTGCCGCTGCTGCGCCCATTGGAAAGCTACCCGCCGGGCAAACAAGAAATTGCCCCAATTTCCCGCCATTGGCCGGACAAGCGCTTCGACTAAATTAATTGCTCCGATACGTCGCGCGAAAGGCACATGAACGCGCGTCACCACACGTAACTTATTCCTGATGTCGGCTTGTAACGCCAACCCATTCTTTATGCGGCGAACAGGTTTCGTGTAGTGACACTAGCCTGATCGCATTTGTTTTCCAACCCCTTTTTCCCGGTTATCTGCGCTCAATTGGCGCACGTACGCCGATACATCGCTCGCGGCGGGAAAGATCGCGCCAGCGGCGAATTTCCGCCGATGCCACGCCGGGCAGTTCCTCCAGCAATATCCGTTGAACCGCGTCGAGCTGACCGGCCCCGGTCTCGAATACCGCCCATCCGCCCGGCCTGAGAACGGATTTCAGCCGCGGCGCTATCGCGCGATAGGCATCCAGCCCATCGCTGCCGCCATTCAGCGCCCGGCGCGGATCGAAGCCCGCCACTTCGGCCGCAAGCCCGTCAATCTCGCGGCATGGAATATAGGGTGGATTGGACACCACGATATCGAAGCGTCCCGAGACTGAATCGAGCCACGATCCGCAAACGAAGGCCGCACGTGCGCCCACGCCGTGCCTGTCCGCGTTCGCGCGGGCGGTCCCTGCCGCGGCCGGGTCAATATCCAATCCGGTTCCGCTGGCGCTCTCCAGATGATGCAGGACACTCACGAGAATGCAGCCCGAGCCGGTCCCCAGATCAAGAATTGCCGGCGCGCGGCCACCCTCAATCACCTCCCCGGCCAGCTCGATAACTGCCTCCACGGCGGTTTCCGTATCGGGCCGTGGGTCCAGCGTTTGCGGCGTCAACTCAAAGTCGAGGCCTCGGAATTCGCGCCGGCCCAAAAGCCGTGAAACCGGCTCGCCCTCGAGCCGCCGGGCCTTGAGCCGCCCGATCCTCTCATATTCATCGGGTCCGACGGGCCGCTCCGGCCGGCCCGCAAATTGTTCGTGAGATATCCCGCAGGCGGCGCAGACGAGAAGCCGCGCATCGAGGTCCGGCGTTGCCAGCCCCCTTGCGCGCAGCGCCCGCGTGGTCTCGCGGAAGACGCCCGCGACGCGACGCGCCGGCCCGGCCTCTTCGGAGCGCTGGGGCTGAAATGGGAGACTATTCATCGGTCGCGGCGAGCTGGCTTGCCTGTTGTTCTGTCGTCAGCGCATCGATAATCACGTCCAGTGCCTCTCCCGCCAGCACCTCGTGAAGCTTGTGCAACGTCAGGCCTATCCGATGATCGGTCACCCGCCCTTGCGGGAAATTATAGGTGCGCACGCGCTGGGAGCGATCGCCCGAGCCTATCTGACCGCGCCTGTCGGCGGCGCGCTCGGCTTGCAACTTCTCGCGCTCCAGGTCATAGAGCCGTGAGCGCAGGACCTTCATTGCCTTGGCCTTGTTCTTATGTTGCGATTTCTCATCCTGCTGGCTGACCACCAGACCGGTGGGAAGATGGGTAATGCGTACCGCGCTGTCGGTCGTATTGACCGACTGGCCGCCGGGGCCGCTGGCCCTGAATACGTCAATCCGCAAATCCTTCTCATCGACTTGCACGTCGACATCCTCCGCCTCGGGAAGGACAGCCACGGTCGCCGCCGATGTGTGAATGCGTCCGCTGGATTCGGTTTCGGGCACGCGCTGCACCCGGTGCGCGCCGGACTCGAATTTAAGCTTCGAAAAGGCGCCCCGGCCCGAGACATTCGCCACAATTTCCTTGTAACCGCCGACTGCCGCCTCGCTCGCCGACATGATCTCGACCTTCCACCCCTTTAAGTCCGCGTAACGCTGATACATCCGGAACAAATCGCCGGCGAACAGCGCGGCTTCATCGCCGCCGGTGCCGGCGCGGAGTTCCAAAATCACGCTTTTCTCGTCGGCGGCGTCCTTCGGCAACAGCAGAAGTCTTATCTTCTGCGTCATCTGCTCAAGCCGCGGTTCGAGTTCCGCAAGCTCCTCACGCGCCAGCGAAAGCATCTCGGAATCCGCATCTTCGTCGGCGATGATCTCTTCAAGGCCGTCCCGCTCGCCGGCCGCGGCGCGAAATTCCCGGATCGCGGCAACCACTGGGTCGAGTTCGGAGAATTCCCTCGCTAGCCTTACATAAGTCTCCTGATCCGCCCCTTCGGCCATAGTGGCCTGAACGGTCTCCCATCTGGAGACAACCTGCTCGAGCTTCTGTTCAGGGATTACGTTCATTGGCTAACGGGATGACTGACAGTGAGGACAAAGCACAGGGCGAAAACTCAATTACCGGGAGTTCGCGGCAGCTTATCGGATTTCTGCTTGTTCGGATCAACAATCACTCTGCCGCCGTCCGTTTCGTCAATCGGACGAACGAGCTCCCAAACCGACTTGACAGTCCGCGACACCGGCTCTGGCAATCCATCAACGGTGGACCAGACGATTTTCGGATTGCGGATCAGAAATAGGACGCCCATCGCCATAGTCGCAAAAAACACCAGAAGCAACAGCCAACTTACAATAGCGCTCGTAGAGAATCGTTTCCGTGCGCCGCCCCGCAAGAGTTTGGCCCTGTGACGCCCCCTGTCCTTGGCGGGAGCCGACACCGAGGCGGCGGGACCTGTCGCTGCGCCTGGCGGATCGCTCCGCTCCGGTGCAGCGGGCTGCGGCGGCGAGGAGTGCGGCTGCACCTTCGCGCCCGGCGGACTGGGAGGTCCGGCAGGAACCGCAACAGGCCCCGGTGCGCGTGAATTTGCCTCCGCCGGCGGGCCTTCAGGCCGCGGCGCTGCCGCGCCAAGGGCCGTGAGCTGTGTTTTGAGCCGACGCAAAACCGGACGCGAATCGAGACCCAGAAGCTGGGTATAGGCGACAATTACCCTGCTGGTCTCGGTCCAATCGGGCAGCGCCAGAATATTGCCGCCTTCCAGCGCTTCGAGTGTTGCGGCAGGCGTCTTCAACTGCCCGGAAAGCTGCTCGACCGGCAAATCGACGGCATGCCGCATCTCGCGGAAAATGACTGCGATCTCCTCGTCATGCCCACTCGGTAATTCCTTGATATTGCGAATGTGCACACGCGACTCGCTGCTGTCGCCGTCCTCGTCGGGCGTCGGCGAAGTTACGGCTTTCGATGGTGTCGTAACGGCCATGTCTTTGGTCAAACCCAGCAATAGCGCCGTACGCACAAACAAGTCGGCAATCGAACCCTTGTGTCCGCTTCCATTTAAACCTGATAGTTGCACTTGCCGCAATGGATCAGATCGCCGCCTGTTACACGATGATATTGTAATTGGCGGCGTAGGACTCAAGATGCGTGCGTATGTCCGTCTCATTCGCCGCCAGCAGCGCACGCAATTTTTCCGCCGCATCGCCGGCGCTCATCGAGCGGATCATGGATTTCACGGGCCCCACCGACGCCGGCGCCATGGAAATCGACCGGTATCCCAAGGCGATAAGAGCCAGCGCCTCCAGCGGCCGCCCGGCCATTTCACCGCATAGCGCCAGGGGCACCTTGTGACGCTCCGCCGCATCGACAATATCGCCGAGCATTTTGAGAACAGCGGGCGATAGCGGGTCAAACCGCTCCGAAACGCGGATATTGCCCCTGTCGGCGGCGAACAGGAACTGAAGCAAATCGTTGCTCCCCACCGAGACGAAATCGACCATCGGCAAGAGCTGGTCCAGCTGCCAGAGTAGGGCCGGAACTTCTATCATCACGCCGAGATGAACCCGGGTTGGCCGGCTGTGACCGTGGCGCTCCTGATGCTGGTGCTCCTTGTCCAGCAAGTCCCGGGCAGCCAGAAATTCGGCAATGTCCGAGATCATCGGCAACATGATGTGAAGCTCTCTTCCCGCCGCCGCGCGCATTAACGCCCGGATCTGGGTCCGGAACAGCCCTGGCCGGTCCAGCGCCATGCGAATCGCCCGCCATCCGAGCGCGGGATTCTCCTCCTTGGCATGGCGCAGATAGGGCAGCATCTTGTCGCCGCCAATGTCGAGCGAACGGAACACGACCGGCTTGTCTCCGGCCTGTTCAAGAACGGCGGTATACATTTCCGTCTGCTGCCCGGCCTTCGGAAAGGTCGCCGAGATCATGAACTGCAGCTCGGTGCGGAACAGGCCAATTCCGCTGGCGCCCGATTCATCGAGATGCGGCAAATCGACCAAAAGTCCGGCATTGATCTGCAAATCGATCTCGCAGCCATCCTGCGAAACCGCCGGCTCATCGCGCAGCTGCGCATATTGTTCCTGTCGGCGGGCCTCGAATTCAACCTTGTCGCTATAGGAAGTCAGGACATTCTGCGACGGCCTGACAAAGATCTCGCCGGACGCGGCGTCAACGACAACCTTGTCTCCCGACTCGACATAATCCACCGCTCCGGGCACCTGGCCGACTGCCGCTACGCCCAGCGCCCGGGCGACGATCGCGACGTGACTTGCCACGCCGCCCTCTTCAAGAACAAGCCCGCACAGCCTGTCTCGGTCATAGTCCAGCAGCTCGGCCGGCCCCATCGTGCGCGCGAACAGGATCGTGTTGTCGGGAATGCCCTCCTCCGCGGCAGTCGTGCGCCCGGCAAGGACGCGCAGCAGCCGGTTGGACAGATCGTCGAGATCGTGCAGCCGCTCGCGCAAATAAGGATCGATCTGCCGGACCATGAGCGCGCGCGTATTGTTGCGCACCCGCTCGACGGCGGCTTCCGCTGTCAAACCGGTCGATATGGCTTCGCTCAGCCGCCGGTTCCAGCCCCGGTCATGGGCAAACATGCGATAGGCCTCGAGGACGTCGCGATACTCCCCCGAAACGGAAGGATCGCCCCCAAGCAGCATGTCGTCGATCGTGGCCCGCAACTTGCCCATCGCCTTTTCAAGGCGCTGCAACTCGCGCGGTACATCGTCCGCGAACAGATCGGTGACGATAATCCGCGGTTCGTGGAGAATCGCCTGCCCCAGCGCAATCCCCGGCGACAGCGAGATGCCATTGAGCAGGGCCATATTCTGGCGCCCTTCGGCGTCCAGCACATCGCCAGCGGCAAGCTCTCCCGATGCGATCAGCTCGGCGACCACCATTGCAGTCGTCTGCAGCGCCTCGACTTCCTCCTCGGAATAGCTGCGCGGGGTCTGGTTCTGCACCGTGAGAACACCCGCCGACTCGCCGCCGCGCAGGATCGGCACACCCAGAAAGGAGTGATAGATTTCTTCCCCGGTCTCGGGCCGGTAGGAAAAGGCAGGATGTTCTTGCGCTTCCGATAGATTCAACAGATCGGCATGCTCCGCGATCAGGCCAACCAGCCCCTCGCCGCGCTTTAGATGCGTCTTGTGCACGGCTTCCTTGTTGAGGCCTTCAGTGGCGAAAAGCACCATCGAACCATCGCGCCGGCGCAAATAAACGGAGCAGACCTCGGCGACCAGATTTGCCGCGATCTCGACGACGATGGCATCGAGCCTGTCTTCGCCGGCTTCCGGACGCGCCATGATTTCGCGGATCCGGCGAAGCAGTACGCGCGGTGCCTCGAGGCTGGAAGTCATAAAAAATTCCTCACCGCCGCGAGCAGGCGCGGACGGCTCTTTCTTCAACCTGAAACGGTTTTGGCGGCGTTTGTCAGGCCCCGTCCAAACCATACAGCGAATGCAGGGTACGAATCGCCAGTTCCGCATAGGCGGCATCGATCAGTATACTGATCTTGATCTCGGAAGTGGAAATCGCCTGGATATTGATCCCCTTCTCGGCCAGCGCCTGAAACATTTTGGCGGCGACGCCGGCATGGCTGCGCATACCGATGCCGATCACCGACACCTTTACGATGTCGGTTGCGCCATTGATGGTCTCGCAGCCGATTTCATCTCGAATGCCTTCCAGAACCTTGATCGCGCGGTCCAATTCGGTGTCCTGGACGGTGAAGGTAAGGTCGGTCGTGCGGCCGTCGTCCGATACGTTCTGAACGATCATGTCCACATTGATATTCGCATCGGCGAGCGGGCCGAAGACGCGCGCCGCGACCCCCGGCTTGTCTTCCACCTTGACCAATGTGACTTTCGCCTCATCCTTAGCGTAGGCGATGCCGCTGACAACTTGCTGTTCCACGATTTCTTCCTCGTCGCATACAAGTGTACCCGGTACGTTGTTAGAACCCAGCGTGGCCGATGGACACGACTCGGGCGGATCAAAACTTGACCGGACCTGCAATCTGACCCGATGCACCATAGCCATTTCAACAGATCGCGTCTGAAGCACCTTGGCGCCCTGCGAGGCCATCTCCAGCATTTCCTCGTAAGAAATCCTGTCGAGGCGGCGCGCCGCGGGAACGACGCGGGGGTCTGTCGTGTAAATCCCGTCGACATCTGTATAGATGTCGCACCGGTCCGCGCCCACGGCCGCCGCCACGGCGACGGCGCTGGTGTCAGACCCGCCGCGCCCCAATGTCGTGATCCGGTTGTCGGGGCCAACTCCCTGGAAACCGGCGATAACCGCGACCTCGCCCCGGCCCAATCTTTCCTTCAGATCCTCGCAAGGGATTTCCATGATCCGCGCGGCGCCATGCACCTCGTTGGTCTGGATCGGGATCTGCCAGCCCTGCCAGGAGCGCGCCGGTACATTCATCGACTGCAAGACAATCGCAAGCAGACCGGCGGTGACCAGCTCGCCGGAAGAGACGATGGCATCATATTCCCGCGCGTCGTGAAGCGGCGACGCCTCCCGTGTCCAGGCGATGAGCTGATTTGTTTGCCCGGCCATCGCCGACACGACGACGGCGCAGCTGTTACCGGCGTCAACCTCGCGTTTGATGTGAGCCGCCGCATGCCGGATCTTGTCGAGATCGGCAACGGAGGTTCCGCCAAATTTCATCACCAGCAGTGCCATGCTTCGTTCCTGCCCGCCATTTGCCGATTCAGAGGAGCCCGCCGACCGCGTGTTGCCGCAGCTGGTTTCGCAAATGCGCGGTATTCATAGTCGCTCGCCACCGCGCCTGCAACAAAGCTGCTTACCGGCAGCCTTGACAAGGGCGGTCAACAACACCCTCAATGCGCCCGATGACCCCTCTCAAACAGACGGCGGCCGACGCCACACTCGACGCCCGGGAAGTCGCGCGCTTTGCAGCGATGGCGCGGGAATGGTGGGATCCGAAGGGAAAATTCGCGCCTCTGCACGCCATGAACCCGGCCCGCCTGACCTATATCCGCGATCAGCTTTGCCGCCATTTCGGGCGCGACACCCGTGATTCGTCCAGTCTGACGGGCCTTGCCATCGCCGACATCGGCTGCGGCGGCGGACTGCTATGCGAACCGCTGGCCCGACTCGATGCCAGGATGACCGGTCTCGACCCCGCCGAAGAGAGCGTCCAGGCGGCGCGCGCACACGCGAAGGTGCAAGGTCTGGAGATTGACTATCGCGCCGAACGCGCCGAGGCGCTCATCAGCACGGGCATCCGGTTTGATGCCGTGCTGGCGATGGAAGTAGTGGAGCATGTTCCCGACCTGACCGCCTTCATGGCGATGGCGGGGCAGCTTGTCCGGCCGGGCGGCATGATGCTCCTGTCCACCATCAACCGGACGCTGAAATCCTACGCGCTGGCCATCGTCGGCGCCGAATATGTGATGCGCTGGCTCCCCGTTGGCACGCATCAGTGGGACCGCTTCGTAACGCCGCGCGAATTGTCGAAAGCGCTTGATGCCGCCGGCCTCTCGGAGAGTGACAGACGCGGCATCGTCTTCAACCCGTTTCGCGGCGAGTGGAGCCTGGCAGGCGATACGGATGTCAATTTTGTTATGGCCGCGGTGCGCCCCGCGCATCAGGCTCCTGATCCCGGGCCGAAACAGACTTAATTATGATCCTCTGGCAGCGAGGGAAGCGGATGGAACTCGATGCCTTCATCCTTCAGCGCCCCCACTTCTTCCGAAGTCGCCGAACCGTAAATGCCGCGTGGTTCGGCCTCTTTGTGGTGGATTTTCCGCGCTTCCTCGGCAAAACGCTCGCCGACATGATCGGATGTCCGCTCCACATGGTCGCGCACCTTGCGGGCCAGCGCCGCCACGTCGCCCTGGGGGGGCCGGGCGTTCCGGGAGGAAGCGTCATCGGGAGATTGCCCTCTTGGCGCTTTTTTCTCCGCGCCCGTTGCGATATTCGGCGCCATGACACCCTTCACGACTTTGCGCGAACCGCATTGCGGGCATGCAACCTGACCGCTGCTCTCCTGCAAATCGAAGGCTGAACTCGATCCGAACCAGGCCTCGAATTCGTGAGAGTTCTCGCATCTGAGAGCATAGCGGATCATGATGCTTCCCTGATCTCGATTGCGTCTTGCGGGCCCGCTATTTCGAAGGGACGGTCATGTCTGAGCGATGGAATCCGGGATCGCGCCTCCCCCACTTCGGCCCGGTCGATATCCGCGAAAATCACAGCCGGGTCCGCGCCCGCCTCCGCGATTACCTCGCCCCAGGGCGAGACGACAACCGAATGGCCGTAAGTGGCGCGGCCGACGTCGTGCATGCCGCCCTGGGCCGCAGCAAATATGTAACATCCCGTCTCGATGGCACGCGCCCGCAGAAGGATATGCCAATGCGCCTCACCGGTAACTTTCGTGAAGGCGGACGGCACGGTAATGAAATCCGCGCCAGCTTGAGCCAGCGCGCGGTAGAGAGCGGGAAAGCGCAAATCATAGCAGGTCGTAAAGCCAAGCCTGCCCCATGGAAGATCGGCGAACACAGCCCGCGTGCCCGGCTCGTAATTCTTCGATTCCCGATAGGACTCGCCGCCAGGCAGATCGACGTCGAACATATGGATCTTGTCGTAACGGGCGGCGACGGCGCCGTCGGGCATTATCAGGAACGACCGGTTGGCGACCTTTTCGTCGCTGAGCCGGATTGCCATCGAGCCGACATGCAGCCAGATGCCGAGTTCCCTGGCCAGGGCGGTCAATTTTTCCAGCGCCGGGTTATCGTCTTCGGGCCGCGTATTGGCGAAGAGCTTTTTCGTCGATAGCTCCATCAGCGCCGTATTCTCCGGCGTCTGCACATAGTCCGCACCGCCCGCGGCGGCACGGCGGACCGCCGCCTCGACCTTCCTCAAATTGGGGTCAACGCCGCGCCCGCAGCGCAACTGAACCAGGGCGGCGCGAAAATTTCCGCTCAATCCGGTCATTGATCGAACATGTCCTCACGCAGTTTTCGGTGTCGTGCCGGCGAGCAGGGTATCCAGCTCGCCGCGTGCTTCAAGTGCGGCGAGTTCATCGGACCCACCAATATGCACATCGCCGATGAAGATTTGCGGCACGGTGCCGCTGCCGCCCGAGCGGTCGGCCATTTCCCGGCGCAAACCACTATCGAAGGTGATGTCATGCTCGATGAACTCCGCACCCTTGGTTTTCAAAAGGCTTTTCGCCCGGTGGCAGTAGCCACAAAGAAATTTGGTATAAATCGTAATGTCGGGCGTCGCCGTCATTTATACAATCCCATTATTCTGGCACGGGCGCATTAATGACCGGTTTTCGGCACCGTGCGCAAGCTGGCTTTTCGTCCCTTTAGACGCTTGGCGCGAGCGGATCAACGACTCGCGCCAGGGCGAGTATATCGACGCGCTTGGCGCCTGCGCGCTTGAGAATTCGTGCGCAGGCGTTGGCCGTGGCCCCGGTGGTAATGACATCGTCGACGAGAATGAGGTTTTTGTCCGCTATGGCGCCGCGCCACTTGTCCGGCACGGCGAATGCGCCGCGCACATTGCGCTTGCGTTGCTCGAGAGTGAGACCGACCTGGCTCGCGGTGCGGCGTTTGCGCTGCAGACAGAACAGGTTGACCGGTATTTGCGTGCGCGACGAAACGGCCCGGGCCAGCAGCGCCGATTGGTTGAAGCGCCGGCTCCAGAGCCGGAGACGGTAGAGCGGAACGGGGACAAGGATGTCCGCGTCGGAAAAAAACGGCTGCCCCGCATTCACCAGCCAGGAGGCAAACAGGCGCACGCCTTCCTGCCGGTCCCGGTATTTAAGATCATGCACCAGCGCGCGCATGACTTCATCGTAACGCGCCGCTGCTCGCGCACGGTGGTAAGCGGGCGGGTCGGCCATGGCGGCCGCGGAAATAACGGGCTCGTCCGTGGCGTAGGGAAGCGGAATGCCGAGCCGCTCGCATACTGGCGGGACGATGAAATTGACGCGGGACCAGCAGCCCGCGCACAAACCGCCATGGCCATCCACCGACGCCCGGCAGCTGAGACATAGCGGCGGCAAAAACACGTCGATCGCATGATTGACGGCACGATGGAAAACCTGACGCGCCCGTGCCAGGCCCTGCAAAGATTGCGCGGCGGAGTGATTTATGGTGTCACGGCTCATATTCGCTCAGATATAATTTTCAACCCATATGTTACCCTCCAGATCCGGTGCAACCCAAGCGCCGAATGCCGCCGTCAGGATCGATTTAACAAACAGCTCGCCGCCATGATCGATACGCTGTTCGACAAGAGGTTGCTCGCCCGCCGCATGGCGCGGTGCGCGCAAGGGATCGGCGAACATGATTTTCTGCTCAGGCGCGCCGGCGACGACATCGCCGAGCGGCTCGGGGCAATTTCGCGGGATTTCCCCCTGGCGCTCGACCTGGGGGCGCATCATGGCGTCGTCGGGCGCGCGATAAGCCAGTCCGGCCGGGTGCGCGAGACCGTTTGTGCCGATCCCTGCATGGCCCTTCTTCGGCGCTGCGCCGACTTAAGGGTAGCGTGCGACGCGGAGTTTCTGCCCTTCGCGCGGGCATCCCTCGATCTCGTTGTGTCGGGCCTCGATCTGCATCTGGCAAACGACCTGCCCGGCGCCCTGGTTCAGATATGCCGGGTCCTGAAGCCGGACGGTCTGTTTCTGGCCGCGGTTCTCGGCGGGCAGACATTGCGGGAGCTGCGCGACGCTTTCATGACGGCGGAAAGCGAGCTTGAGGGCGGCGCCAGCCCGCGCGTTATTCCCTTCGCCGACATACGCGATTACGGCGCGCTGCTGCAGCGGGCCGGATTTGCGCTGCCGGTAGCCGACTCCGACAAATTCGAGGTGACCTACGCGACGCCCTTCGATCTGATGCACGAGATCCGGTCGATGGGAGCGGCAAACATGCTTGTCGCGCGCGCGCGCAAGCCGCTGCGGCGCGCCACCCTGCTCCGCGCCGCGGAAATCTATGCGGACAGATTCTCCACCGATACCGGACGCGTAAGCGCCACTTTCGAGATCATACATCTGTCTGGATGGGCGCCCCATGAGAGCCAGCCCAAGCCGCTCGCGCCCGGCAGTGCTCGCGCCCGTTTGGCGGACGCTCTGGGCGCGAAGGAATACAAGACCGGTGAGCCGGCCGGTCCCAAGAAGCGGCCGTGAGGCGAGCGGCCCGCTCGGCAGGCCTCAATGACGCTGTTGATAGCGCTGACCGCCGCCGGAGCAAATGCGTGAATCCGGGCCGTTTCCAGGGACAAGCCGCCGACGACGCCCTTCCCGTGAATTCCTTAACGTCCGGCGCTCCGCCAAAGGTGCGCGCGCCGCGCAAAGGTTAACGCCAGGCGCCCTTGTCACAATATGTAGGGGTGAACAAGAGACTAATATTAACCTACCCCTGATTCGTCCATGCTGTGTTCCCCTATGTTTCCAATCGTTAATGAAATAGCCCGAAAAAACATTGGACTGGCATGGCCATTCGCAACACAATCGGGGCCAAGCATTAACAAAGCCGTCCCGAAACGCCGGCAAGCGACAAAGTCTGACCGCCGGCAACCCGCCCGGAGCGGAGCAAACCACAATATCTTGTAGGGAACGAATGTTGAATCAGCGTAAGTCACCGATTCGGACGGGGTTCGTTCTGGTATCGTTCCAAATGTTAACGCGATCCTCGCCACGCCGCCGCAAACGGGTCCTTCCGGGCGTCGTTCCGGCACACTATGAGCTGAATATTCCGCTGCAATGAGTAATTCCCACGGCACAGGCACGCTTACCGCCCTGTTGGGCCCGACCAATACGGGCAAGACGCATCTCGCGATCGAACGCATGCTCGGGCACAACAGCGGAATCATCGGACTGCCGCTGCGGCTGCTTGCGCGCGAAGTCTACGACAAGGTCGCCGCGCGCGCCGGCCCGGCGAATGTCGCCCTGATTACCGGTGAGGAAAAGATCAAGCCGCGCTCGGCCCGCTATCAGGTCTGCACGGTCGAGGCGATGCCCGTGGGCGCGGACGCCGAATTCGTCGCGGTCGACGAGATTCAGCTGGCCGCGGACGGGGAACGCGGGCATGTGTTCACCGACCGGCTGTTTCACGCGCGCGGCACGTCGGAGACATTGCTGCTCGGCGCGGCGACGATGAGCAACGCCATCCATGACCTTTTGCCCGGCGCCAACATTGTCTCGCGTCCACGGCTGTCGAGCCTGTCCTACGCGGGGCAGAAAAAGATATCCCGCTTGCCGCGCCGCACCGCGATTGTCGCTTTTTCGGCGGAGGATGTTTACGCCATCGCCGAACTTGTGCGCCGCCAGCGCGGCGGCGCGGCGGTCGTTCTCGGCGCGCTCAGCCCGAAAACGCGCAATGCGCAGGTCGAGCTTTATCAAAATGGCGATATCGACTTCCTTGTCGCAACCGATGCCATCGGCATGGGACTCAATCTCGATGTCGATCACGTCGCCTTCGCCGGCATCCGCAAATTTGACGGCCAGCAGAGCCGCACCCTGACACCCGCCGAGATCGGGCAGATCGCGGGCCGGGCGGGACGCCATATGAATGACGGCACATTCGGCGTGACCGCCAAGGTTGAGCCCTTCGCGCCGGAGCAGGTGAATGCGCTGGAGGCGCATGAATTCGAACCGGTAAAAATGCTGCAATGGCGCAGCCGCGACCTCGACTTTGCGACCGTTGTGCGATTGAAGAATTCCCTGCACCGGCCACCCGCAGAGGCGCGTTTGGCGCGCGCGCGCATGGTGGACGATGTGACGGCGCTGGAAAATTTGTCTCAGGACAGCGAGATCGCCGCCATGGCGACCGCTCCGGCGGCTATCCGCCGTCTTTGGGATGTCTGCCAGATACCCGATTACCGCAAGATTTCCGCTACCGCCCATGCCGAGTTGCTGTCCGATATATACAAGCATCTGATGGGCGACAGCGGGCTCATCGACGAGGACTGGTTCGCCGCGCAGGCAGCCTTCGCCGATCGTACCGACGGCGATATCGACACGCTGGCCAACCGGATCGCCCATATCCGTACCTGGACCTTTGTCTCGCACCGCGCCGAATGGCTGAAGGATCCAGCCGCTTGGCAGGAGCGGACGCGCCAGATAGAGGATAAACTGTCGGACGCCTTGCATGAGAAGCTTACGCTTCGTTTCATCGACCGGCGCACGACCGCGCTTACGAAGCGACTGAGGGACAAGGATGAGCTTCATGCCGAAATCGCGGCGGACGGCACTATCGAGGTGGAACAGCATTTTGTCGGCCACCTGCGCGGTTTCCGCTTCACGCCGGAGACCAATGCAGCCGACATCCACGGCAAAGCCGCGCGGCAGGCGGCGGCCCGCGTCGTGAGCGAGGAACTCGCCAAACGCACCGAGCGGCTTGTGAAGGCCGATGCGGGCGCGTTGTCGCTGAACCGGAGCGGTAACATCGTCTGGGAAGGCGACAAGATCGCGCATCTCGAAAAAGGAGACACGGCGCTACGGCCCGGTTTGCAGATACTTGCCGATGAACATCTGAGCGCGCCCGACCGCGAACGTATAGGCGCGCATCTGACGAATTGGCTGGAAACCCGTATCGGCGAATTGCTCAGTCCGCTCGTCGAGATGGGCCGCGCGGAGGATATAACCGGTCTCGCGCGTGGCGTCGCCTTCCGATTGACCGAGAATCTCGGGATCCTCAAACGCGAGGATGTGGCCGAGGAGATCAGGTCGCTCGATCAGGACGCGCGCGGGCAGTTGCGCAAATTTGGCGTCCGGTTCGGCGCCTTCAACATTTACCTGCCGATCCTTCTGAAGCCGGCGGCTTCCGATCTCATTCTGCTTTTGTGGGCGCTGCACGCCGGCAAGGCCGAAGGATTTTCACCCGAGACGCTGCCCGAGCCGCCACGTCAGGGGCTGACCTCGGCGGCCGCGGACCCGGCTATGCCCGACGCGGCCTACCGCGTGGCCGGGTTCCATTTGTGTGGCGGGCGCGTCGTGCGCGTCGATATGCTGGAACGGCTCGCCGACATGATCCGGCCTCTGGTGGCCTGGCGTCCAAAAGAAGAATCCGCCGACATGCCGGAAGGCGCCACCGGCAATGGCGGTTTTCGGGTTCAACCGGACATGATGTCGATCGTCGGCTGCTCGGGTGACGATTTTGCCGTTGTGCTGCAGGCCCTCGGTTTCCGGTGCGAACGCAAGCCGGTTTCCGCCCGAGCCGCCGCGCCCGGCGAGACGCAAGCTGCCGGCGTGGCTTCGGGCGTGCCGGCTGCGGCGGCAGCTCCCGAGCCGGACAAGAAGCCCGCGGAGGCAGCCCTACCGGAGCAGGATCGCAAGCCGGCGGAGAAGCCGGCCGAGCAGGAATTTGACGAAATCTGGCGGCCGCGCCGCAAGAAGCCGCGCCAGGCCGGCCGGGCACGGCGTATGCCGGCCGACGCCCCGGCAGCAGGCAAAGCCCGCCGGCAAGGCCCCGGCGCCACGGGCAAGGCGCGCCACAAGGGCGCCAAGCCCGGCCAAGGCACCGCCAAGCCAAAAAAGAAGGAGAAGGCGCCGGACCCCGATTCGCCCTTTGCCGCGCTCAAGGATCTGAAGCGCGATCTGGAGAATAATGTCAAGGAGCAGGCCTGAAGCCATGACGGAACCAGCCGGCCAGCGGCTTGACAAGTGGCTGTGGTTTGCGCGCATCGCGAAAACGCGAACTCTGGCGACGCGGCTGGTGGCTTCGGGCAAGCTGCGAGTCAACAGGGAGAAAGTTTCCAAGCCGAGCCGTGTTGTGCGCGCCGGCGACGTTATTACGGCGGTTATTCACGGCCGTGTCCGCATTCTCAGAATCCTGGCAAGCGGCACAAGGCGGGGGTCTGCCATGGAGGCGGGTACTCTCTATGACGATTTGAGCCCGCCGGCGCCCGCCCGGCCGGTCCGGAGCCTGGTTCCTTCTCCTCCCGCGCAACGCGAAAGGGGCGCCGGGCGGCCAACCAAACGTGACCGGCGGCTGATAGAAGCCTGGACCTCGGACAACCGCCGCGAGGCAGATTGACACTGAGTATGGAGGCGGCACTCCGCCACCTTGTGAATTGACGGCGATTGCGATAGGGAATGCCGGCTGACCTTCGTGATGCGCGCCAAATGGCCGTGGTTTCGACAACGGCCAACCACGTGACGCACGCGTTTTTGGAGAATCGGGAATGACGTTTATCGTCAATGAGAATTGCATCAAATGCAAATACACGGACTGCGTCGAAGTCTGCCCGGTAGACTGTTTCTACGAGGGTGAGAACATGCTCGTCATCCACCCGGACGAATGTATCGACTGCGGCGTCTGCGAACCGGAGTGCCCTGTCGAGGCGATCAAGCCCGATACCGAGCCCGGCCTGGAGAAATGGCTGGAGGTAAACCGCGATTACTCTGAAAAATGGCCGAATATCACGGCAAAGAAGGACTCGCCGTCCAATGCCGACGATTTTGCCGAGGAGAAGGGCAAGTTTGACAAATATTTTAGCGCTGAACCGGGCGAAGGCGACTGACCGGAGCTGTGTCGCCGTCGCTGGAAGGCGTCTTCATTAACCGTCAAAGACGATATTCTGCTGAGCAGTCATCACTTTATGCGGAGTTCCATCTCGCGCAGCTTCCGGTTTCGCCAAAAATATGTTATTGTTGCCTCATAAATGGCGAAGGCTGCCTTAAACCAAGGATTAATCGGGCCACCCGCGGGCGGGTAGGCTTTTTTTTCGACCCCATTGCAGAATGCAGTGACCGGTAATCTGGTCGAGGGTGTCGTATTCGGTGAGATTAGGCCAATCGTCATAAGCAAGGGAGGCCCCGACGTGGAGCCTCCAGTTTTGTTTGGGCGTCGAAATTTATCGATCTGTTCGTCCCGAAAGTCCGTATGCCGCGGACTGAAGCAAGAGAGGCCACCTCCGCTCGCTGCAGACGCGCGAGAGGACCCAACGACCCGAGAGTGAGAAAAGGCGTATGGCTGCTACAAAAAAACCACAGCAGAGAAAAGGTTTCAGAACAAACGAGTTTGTTGTCTATCCGGCCCATGGCGTCGGCCGCATCCTCTCAATCGAAGAGGAAGAAATCGCGGGCGCTACGTTGGAGCTGTTCGTTATAACTTTTGAAAAGGACAAGATGACCCTGCGGGTGCCGACAACCAAGACGGAGCTCGTCGGGATGCGCAAGCTGTCAGAGGAAAAGATCGTCAAGAAGGCATTGACGACGCTCAAGGGCCGCGCGCGGATCAAGCGGACCATGTGGAGCCGCCGCGCGCAGGAGTATGAGGCCAAGATCAACTCCGGCGACCTGGTTTCCATCGCCGAAGTCGTGCGTGACCTCTACCGGTCGGAGAGCCAGCCTGAACAATCCTATTCCGAGCGGCAGCTCTATGAAGCGGCCCTCGACCGCATGGCACGTGAAATCGCCGCTGTCGAGAAGCTCGACGAGGAGAGCGCGGTAGCCAAGATCGGCGAAATTCTCACGAAGAGTTCGATCGCCGCGCGCGAAGCCGCGGCCGAGGCGGCGCAAGCCGCCGCCTGAAACGACAACCCGGAAGGCTAGAGCCCTTCCGGCCTGTTTATAATTTTACCGAGCCCGGCGCCGGCGACGGCGCCGGGCTTTGTATTTCAGGTACGGCTTCCTTCATTTCCACATCCAGCAATTCAATCTGTTCGGGATGCGTCGCCTTGATGGCCGGCCCGTTCCAGCGTTCGATCCAGCCCCGTACGCGCACGCGTTTGCCCTCCAGCTCCTCCAGCGCTACATCCGAGCCCTTGAAACCTTTCCGGTCTCCGGCGCGCACGGCCACGGTAAAATCGCTTTTATAGTCCCCGCCGAAATTCAGAAAGGTCCAGTTTCGCGTGACGCCGAGCGAGACGACCCGGCCTTCGACTATCTGGAAGTCGTAACGGCGCTTGGAAAGTCTGGCGGTCTCGGTCGCGCCCACGGGCGCGTACCAGGAGCGGCCCCACAGGCCCGAGCGCGCGGCGCGCGCGCGCGCCTCGCGGCGTTGCAGGGCGCGGATGCAGGCGCGGCTGCCGGGGAGTGAATAGGCGCGGGCATGACCCTCCTCGACAAGCCGGCCCTGAACCCAAATCATCTCCAACTCGTCGACCAGGAACAAATGCGCAAGCAGCCGATTGTGCCGGTCGCGCTCGCGCCCGGAAAAGGCCAGATGGACCGCACGCCCCGAAACCAGACGCGTCAGGGCCTGCTTGGCGCGCACCGCCGGTTGCCAGGGCTCCGGCCCCTTCCACCAGCCCGGCGCATGGGGCGCCAGCGCGCCGATGAGCCGAACGGTTTCGCCATCCTCGAGCTCGATCGTCTCGCTGTCGATCACCCGCGCGACATTAACCTCTCGGCCAAGCTCAAGATCGCAAGCCCGTGCAATCGCCGGCGAGGCGAAAACAATTACTCCGGCAATGATGGCAAGAATCCGGGTTATCGACATGGCATGAGCCTACACCCTCGCACGGCGGTACAAAAAACCTGTTTCCCATGATAAAGACGATGCCAGACGGTGCGGCGCATGCCGCAATGCCAATCAACGGCCCCGTAGCTCAGCTGGATAGAGCACCAGATTCCTAATCTGGGGGTCAGAGGTTCGAATCCTCTCGGGGTCACCATTTAAAACAAGCACTTAAGGTGAGTTCAGTGGAAAGAAAACAGCCTAAAATTTGATTGGGATAACAACAGATGCAGAATGCGATAATATCGAGCTTGCTGGACCATCCCGGTTTATGATCTGGATGGATCAATGATTCGCGCGGGGACTCTCTTTATTCTGGGCGCTGGAGCAAGTGCCGAGGTCGGTTTGCCACTCGGCAAACGCCTAATCGACAAAATCGCCAATGACCTTAATTTTTATTTTGATGCCGGTCACCTGAACTCAGGTGATGGCAGCTTTTATCAAATTCTCCGCAATCAATTCAAAGATAACCACGCAATCAATGAGCATGTAGCCGTGGCAGCTAGACTGCCAAATGGGCTGACGTTCGCGAATTCGATCGATCAGTATCTCGATACGCACACCGGCGACGAAAAGCTCAAGCTTTGCGGCAAGGCGGCGATTGCAAACGAGATCCTGAAGGCAGAATCGGACAGTCCTCTTACCGACAATCGCAGTGCCGGCGACCCGGATCTGGAGCAAGTGAGAGAGTCCTGGTATCAGTCATTTGCCGAGCTCCTTTTTGAAGGGTCCGTCGCGATGAACTTGATACTCTCTTCGATAACATCTCTGTTGTTTGTTTCAACTATGATCGCTGCCTAGAGAGATTTCTGCCGTATGCCATCCAGCGTCACTATTCAATCACTCTTCTTGAGGCTGAAGACATCGCCAGCGCGCTGCGGATTCTGCATCCCTATGGAACGCTCGGAGCGTTGCCCGGACGCAATAAACCTAGTGGCGTTCCGTACGGCGCGGCGCTACTTCGTACAAATGTTTTTGCGATATCATCTCGCATAAAGACCTTCACAGAACAGGTCGAAGATAAGAAATTGCTCAACGCAATTCGGGCCGAGATAGCCGCCGCAGAGACAGTGGTGTTCCTTGGATTCGGCTTTCTTCCCGACAACATGCGGCTTCTTAACCCCAGTGAAGAAACCGAAATAAGCCGCGTTTACGCTACAGCATACGGCCTGTCTGACGATGATCGCGACGTTATCAAGCGGCAAGTTTACAAGTTAATCAATCCGGGTCAGACAGAGAAGCTGGTAGGTACGGTTTTGAATGGGATAGAGGTTAGGGATTTCAACTGTCGTGAGTTGTTCAAAGAATTTGGACGCAGCCTTCAGCCAATATAGGGCGCCTTAATTCGCCCGCATCGCCTCAATCCTGCCCGGATATATTTCCGGCTTCGTCTCTATCTTCCGCGAACCACACTGTGTGCAGCACATGCGCTTGCCTACGTGAGGAACGGGATAGTCCGCGGGTAGAGGAATAGTGGAAGGGTCCAGGTCCTTCTCCCGGCCACAGCCCCGGAAGTACGTCCACATGAGCTTGTTGTCGCGGGAAAGGTCGGAGAGGGGAGCAGGTCAGGCGTGCCCAGCAAATTTTCCCAACCAACGTCTCTTGTTCAGATCTGAAATATTTAGCATCAATGGGTTCTTCCGCATGAATGGCAGCACTCAAATCGGTACATCGGTAGTCGGACCTGCGACTTGCGGCTTCCAGTGGGTCACAACACGGGCTTCGGCGACGGCACCAACACTTTCTGCTCTTACAAGACCAACAATAGAGGCAAAATCTGGAGCAAGCGACAGGACTCGAACCTGTGACCATGACCTGGTCGGCCATTGCTCTGCCGCTGAGTTACGCCTGCAAATCTTAAATGCCGATAACGACGGACAGTGGATACGCGACCTGTCGGCCAGTTGCTGTTACAAGAACCGGCCGACAGCGTCTCATTCGCAACCATGCTAACTGCTGCTGTCCACCACAAACGCCCCCTTCATGCCTGCCTCATAGTGGCCAGGAATATTGCAACCGAATTCGATCGTCGCGCCCTTGTGGAACATCCAGACGATTTCAGCCTGCTTGCCCGGTTCGATCATGGCGCTGTTACCATGCGAATGTTGCATGCCGGGCATCATCTTGGTTGCCATCATATGGCCTTCATCCATCATCTTCATCATTTCGGCTTGATGCTGCTTCTGCATCTCATGCGAGCCGATGGTGAACTCGTGCAGAAGCTCGCCCTTGTTGCGGATGACAAAGCGGATCGTCTCACCGTCCTTCACCTGGA
>JAJFHO010000091.1 GCA_021775575.1 Hyphomicrobiales bacterium | reverse complement strand
TCGTGCGTCCGTGATCGACGCCGTCAAGCTGGGGCCCGCGCGCCACCCACACTTTCGGCGCGATTTCGCCGGCCATGGCGCGGGCGATGAGATCGGCGCATTTGGTCGCGGTGTCATATTGGTCGATATGCGGGTAGGTCCGATACCCGACGAGGACGTCGCAAAGCTCGCCCGTCAGCTGCGTCACATTGGCATGCAGATCATGGGTGACGCCGATGGGCAGACCGCGCCCCACTTTTTCACGGATCAGCGAAAGCAGGGCGCTTTCGCCATCCTCATGATCCTCCGCGACCATGGCGCCGTGAAGCTGCAGCAGGATCGCATCGACCGGGCCGGCCTCGTCGAGCGTCTTCAGGATATGGCCTGAAATTTCATCGAACGCCTCGCGTGTGACCTTGCCGGACGGCGTCGCGTCGCCGGCAACAGCCAGCACCGGCTCCCAGCCATGGCGTTCGCAGGCATCGATAAAACCGGCAATCTCCGAATTCGTGCCGGCGAGCGCCGTGCGCATGTCCTCGCCGAAATAGAGGCCGCGCGCGCGATAGGCGGCCATGTCGGTCGGCAGCTTTGAAAAAGTATTGGTCTCATGCTTGAAACCGGCGATCAGCACACGCGGCGCCATATCGAATTCTCCCCGTTATTCCTGCTTGCTCACACTGACAGGGCCATGCCGTCACGCCCCGGATCGGCACCGCCGTCCCAGCCGGCATCCGTCTTGCGCAGCGCATGGACCCCGGCGAAGTGATAACTCAGCGGCGAGCGGCGAACGGGGTAGCCCATCGCCTCCAGCGCGGCCTGCGTGGCTCGCGTGATCCGGTTGGTGACATCGATGGTGTCGGAATTGGTGCAAAAGCGAGCCGCCGCCACCGCCTCCTGCGCATTCATCCCGAAATCGACCGCATTTAAAATTGCCTGAAGCACACCCATGGTGATGAAGGTGCCGCCGGGCGCGCCAACGACGAAGAAGGGTTCTTCGCCCTTGAAAAGAATAGTCGGGCACATGGCGGTGAAGCGCGACTTGCCCGGCGCAATCGAGCCGGTGCGGCCGGGGCGGGGATCGAACACCGCCATGCAGCCATTATACATAAAGCCGAGTCCCGGCGTAACGACGCCGGACGGCATGCCGAGTGAATGGGTGAGGGCGACACAATTCCCACGCTCGTCCGCCGTCGACACATGGGTGGTGTCTTTCGATTCTTCGCCGCCGCCCGGATCGTAGCGCGGCACATGGGTTAGCTCGCCGCGCTTGATGCGCGCGGCTTGTTCCCCCGCATAGTCTTTTGATGTCAGCTGCTCCAGCGGCACATCGACAAATTTCGGATCGCCGACATGGACATCCTTGTCCACGGTCGCGATTTTCATCGCTTCGGAAACGGTGGCGATATAGTCCGGCGTGTTGTGACCCATCGCGGCGAGATCGAAATTCTCCAGGATATTGAGCATTTCGATGATCATCACGCCGCCGCCGGGCGGGCGGTTGGTGCAGACGCGCAAGCCCCGATATTCCCCTTCCAGAGGCTCGCTCCGGGTGGCCGAGATGCCGGCCAGATCGTTAGCCGTCAGCAGCCCGCCATTGGCTTCCATATCGGCAACGATAGCGTCTGCGATCCGGCCCGTGTAGAAATCATCCACGCCATCACGCGCGATGCGCCGGTAGGTTTCGGCCATATCCGGGTTGCGGACGGTTTCGCCGAGGCGATGCAGGCCGCCGTCCGGCTTGACGTAAATCTTGCGCGCTTCCGGGTTTGCCGTGAGCCGCAGGGAGTGGGGCGCCTTGCCGCCGCCTTCGACCGAATTCCAGAAATAGTTGATGTGCGGGCGCACGATCATGCCGTTTTCCGCATAGCCGATCGCCGGTTCGATGAGCTCGGCCAGCGTCATCGTGCCATAGCGCTTCAGAGCCTCATCGAAGGCGCGCAGCGTCATCGGCGTCGTGATCGCGCCATAGCCGATGTCGTTGACATGATCTTTCAGGATAAAGCCGAAGCCGTCCTCGGTTTCCTTTACGATCATGTCTTCCCACATCCCGGGGCGTGCTTTCGACGGTGCACGGCCGTGAAAATCGAGCAACAAATGCTCGCCGGTTTCGCCCAGATAGAGATGCATGGACCCAAAGCCGGCGATGCCGCACATTTGCGGGTCGACCGCCGTTTGCACCAGGGCGCAGGCGATCGCGGCATCGACCGCGTTGCCGCCTTTCACGAGCGCGTCGGCTCCCGCCTCCACCGCTTCGGGCTGGGGCGCGCTAACGATGCCATGGGTCATTTTTTCCCCGCCGCCAGCTTGGCGATATCGGGAAGGGGCCGAGCGGTTTCGGGATCCGTGGCCAACGCCTGTTCAAGCGCGAAAGCGACCTCGAGCACGAAGGCGTCCGAACCGATGGGGCCGACGATCTGAATGCCGAAGGGCATGCCGAGATGGTCAACGCCGCAGGGCAGGCAGACGGCTGACGGCAGCGCCATGGTCAGGGCATAGGTCATGGCAAGCCAGCGCATATAGGTCGGCATTTTCTTGCCGTTGATCTCCTCGACGAAAAGCTGCGCATGCGGGAACGGGCTTACCGAGGCGGCCGGGCAGATGAGAATATCGGCGTCGTCGAAAAAGGCCCGGAAGCGGGTGTAAAGATCGGTTTGAACCTTATGCGCCCAGGCGACATCGGGCAGTGAATATTTCAGGCCCCGCTCTGTGTTGTTGATGACGTTGGGCCCGAGCTGGTCGCGGTTGTTCTCGAGCCGCTCCTTATGGGCGGCGACGAACTGGACCGCGCGCAGGATCTCGAATGCCTCATGGACGTCCGACAGATCGGGGTCGCGTTCATGGGCGTCGGCGAACAGATGGGCGAGGGCCGCCCTTCGGCTCGCGAACACTTTGCGGATGTCGTTGTCGAGCGGCGCGCAGCCGAGGTCGGCTGAAAATGCGACCTTGAGCGAGCCGAGATCGACGCCGGAAAGCGCATCGGGGATGCGCAGCAGATCGTCGCTTGAGAAAGGGTCGTCCTTGTCGAGATCGAGTTCGGCCTGGAACAGCAGGTGCGCGTCCTCCACCGAGCGCGCCATCGGCCCCAGCACCGGCATCGGCAACAGCGCCACGGGCCGTGTCGTGCGCGGGACAAGGCCCGGCGAGGGACGATAACCCACGACGCCGCAGAAGGTCGCCGGTGTGCGCAGCGAGCCGCCATGATCCGACCCCGTGGCCAGCGGCACCATACCGGTGGCGACCGCCACCCCCGAGCCGCCCGACGAGCCGCCGCAGGTCTTTTCGGGGTCGAACGGATTTCCGGTCGCGCCGAATACCTTGTTTGTGGTGTTGGCGCCGGCGCCGAATTCCGGCGTGTTGGTCTTGGCGAGAATGATACCGCCTTCCGCGCGTATATTGGCGACTACCGGATCGTCCGTGTCGGGCACGTGATTTTCGTAAAGCAGCGAGCCCCAGGTCGTGCGCAAGCCCCTGGTTGCCTGCAAATCCTTGATGCCGATGGGAAGACCGTGCAGCAGGCCGAGCGCATCGCCCTGGATGACCGCTTTTTCCGCCTCCTTCGCCGCCGCGCGCGCACCATCCTCGTCAATCGCCGTAATGGCGTTGAGCGCGCCGTCGACTTCACCAATGCGCTCGATGCAACTCTCGACAAGCTCCACCGGCGAGAGCGCCTTGCGGCCGATCAGCCGCCGCGCCTCGAGGGCTGAGAGATCGCAGGCTTTGGTCATGGTTTGTATCCTTGGTTTTCGCCCATTTCCCAGTAGACCCCAGTGATAAGCTTCATTCCCTCGCGCATGAGCGGCTTGAGGACATGTTCGTTGGGGGCGTGCTGCGAGCAGGCCAGGTAGCTCATCGGCAGCCAGGCGAAAGGCATGCCGAGCTCGGTCTGGATAATGCCGGTGACGTTGGAACCGCCTGAGCAGGGTACGACATCGCAAGGACAGCCGCCGACCCGCTCCACTGCGCTTTTGAGCCAGTCCGCCCAGGGGTGATCGGGATTCGTCCGGCCCGGCGCGAAAACCCCACGATTTTCTTCCGGCGGCTCCTCGATCTGAACCTCGGAAAAACCGTGTTCGTCCAGATGAGCGCGCAGCGCGGGCAGTATGGTGTCCTGCGGCGTCTCAATGACGTGGCGCAGTTGGCACCAGGCCCGCGCGCTTGGCGGAACTGCGTTGACCGGCCGGTCGGGCGTGCCGATTTCCATCGCCAGCACTTCGAAGCTGTTCCAGAGGCTCACCTTTTCGGCGCCCGTCAGACCGGGTTCCCCCCAGGCATCATCGATTGCCGGCGCGCCCGGTCCCGCGTCCCGGGAAAGCCCGGCAAGCGCCGCGCGCACCGAGTCGGGAATGCCCTTCGGCCGCCAGGCGTCTATCTGAATGATGCCGCCCGGCGTGATGATCGATGAAATGGCATGGGTCAGAATGGCGGAAGGCGAGCGCAGCAGCCCGCCCCAATTGCCGGAATGGTGGCCGCCTTCGCGCAAATTCACGACGAGGTTGAAATTGAGGCAGCCGCGGTTTCCAAGCGAAATATTCGGTCTTGAGATTTCCGCGCGCGGCCCGTCGGAGGAGAAAAAGGCGTCGGCGCGGAAATCCTCGCGGTTTTCGGCGATGACCTCGCGTAATCCCTTCGAGCCATTCTCCTCGCCTTGCTCAATGACGATCTTGGAATTGAAGCCGAGTTTGCCGCGCGTCTCCATCACCGCTTCCAGCGCGATCATATGGGCCAGATGCTGTCCCTTGTTATCGGCCGTGCCGCGCCCGTAGACCCGCTCGCCGTCGAAGGTCAGCGACCAGGGATCGCGGTCGGCGTCCCACTGCCCCTCCATGCCGAGCACGACATCGCCATGGCCGTAACACAGCAAGGTCGGCAGGCTTTCATCCTCGATGCGCTCAGCGAGAAAGATCGGGCCGCAGCCTTCAAACGGATTGTCGTAGACCCGGCATTGATAGCCAAGCCGCTCCAGCGCCGGGGTCATATGGTTCCGGGCGTAGCTGTAATGCTCCTCCAGCCGGTCCGGATTCTGGCTTTCGGTCTTGACCGCAACCAGCTCTTGCAGCCGTGCATAATAGCCGCACTCGCCCTCGTCGTCATAAAGGCCAAGCGCCCGCGAGATTGCATCGGACCGGCTCACGTCAAGCGCCCTTCGGTGTGTTGCCGGCGCCGAGATCCCAATAGAGCCCGGTCATGAGTTCGAGCGCATCGCGCGACACCGAGGCCAGGACATGCTCATCGGGCGCATGTTGGGAGCACGCCGCGTAGGAGTGGGGCACCCATATCGCCGGCAAACCCAATATGTCGGTGAAAATGTCGTTGCCGATGGAGCCGCCCATGCTCGGAATGACGGCGGGCGGTTCGCCAGCCGTGCTTTCAATGGAGTCTCGCACCCAATTCGACCAGGGATGATCCATATCCGTCTGGGAGGCGATGAAGCCGCCCGTGTTAGCCGGGTGCGGCGGCAGCACCTGAACCTGATCGAAACCATGCTTCGCCAGATGCTTCTTCAGCGCGGGAATAATGTTCTCGCGGTCGGTGCCGACGACATAGCGGAGCTGGCAATGGGCCCAGGCCTTGGCGGGAATCGCATTCACCGGGTTTTCCGGATCGCCGATTTTGAGCGCCAGGGTCTCGAAGCTGTTCCAGGCATAGACCTTCTCCGCCGGGCTCAATCCCGGCTGCCCCCAATTGGGGTCGATTTCAGGTCCATTCTCGCCGGGGTCGATTTCGATATCCTTGAGCGCCATGCGCACCGAGTTCGAAACCGGGGGGGGCAGCCATTCCTCGATCTGGATGGCGCCATTGGCGTCGACGATGGTCGCGAGCGCGTTGTTGAGGATGGCGCCGGGACTTGCCAGAAGCCCGCCCCAGTTTCCCGAATGATGGCCGCCCTCGCGCAACTCCACCAGCAAATCGAAAGGCTCCGATCCACGGTTGCCCAGCGTGACCGTAGGCCGGTCGGCACGCACGCGCGGTCCATCGGAACCGATGAACACATCCGCCGCGAAATCATCCTTATGAGCGGAGACTACTTCCCGCAGGCCCTTGGACCCGTTCTCCTCGCCCATTTCGATGAGCGCCTTGGCGTTGAAGCCGAGCTTGCCGCGCTCCTGAAGAACGGCATGTATGGCCGCCATATTGATGGTGTGCTGGCCCTTGTTATCGGCGGTTCCGCGCCCATAGATTTTGTCGCCGTCGCGTGCCGTCACCCAGGGGCCCTCGCCCTTGGTCCATTGATCGTCAAGTCCCTGGATAACGTCGCCATGGCCATATCCCAGAACGGTTGGCGCGCTGTCATCTTCATGACGTTCGGCCAGCAGGAACGGGCCGCAGCCTTCGATGGGATTTTCGTAAACACGGGTCTCGAAGCCCATCCCCTTGAAGGCGGGGATCATTTCCTCATCGATATAGCGATGCAATTCGGGCAGCCCTTCCGGGCGCTGGCTTTCGGTGCGGAAAGCGACGCGGCGGGCGAGTTCGTCCTCGAAACCACCGCCGTCGAAATAGGCGCATATCCGATCGATGGCGCCGGCGCGGCTGGCGTCTTGGCTCATTTGCTCTTTCTCTTGGGTGATTTCCTGCCCCCGCCGTGGGCATAGAGATGGCATTCGACCATGCCGCCATTGGCAACCGCCGGCGGAGCTTGTTTTGAACAATGATCCATCACTTGCGCGCAGCGCGGATGGAAGGTGCAGCCTGAAGGCGGGTCTATCGGATTGGGATATGCCGCGCCCAGATGCGTGTCGGGCACGCCGAGGCCCGGCTCCGGCGTCAGCACCGAACCAAGCAGCGCCTGGGTATAAGGATGCTTCGGCGCCTTGAACAGCGTGTCGGTGTCGGCCTGCTCGACGATGCGCCCCAGATACATCACCGCGACGCGGGTCGCCATATGCTCGACCACCGCGAGATTGTGGCTGATCAGCACATAGGTGAGCCCGAATTCACCGCGCAAATCCTGCAGCAGATTGAGGATTTGCGATTGGACCGAGACATCCAGCGCGCTGGTCGGTTCATCGCATATGACAATCTTCGGCCGGTTGATAAGGGCACGGGCGATGGCGACGCGCTGGCGCTGGCCGCCGGAGAGCTGGTTCGGGTAATTGTTGTAGACTCTCGTCGGCAGGCCGACGAGATCCATAATGTCCTCGGCCCGTTTGCGCCAGGTCGCCGGGTCCGGATCATTCTGCACCTTGAGCGGAAGCATGATGATGTCGCCGATGGACTTGCGCGGATTGAGCGATGAATAGGGGTCCTGAAAGATCGGCTGGAGAATGCGCGCGACCTCTATTCTGTGGGCCGCTCCCACAAGTTTGCCATCGAGACGCAGCGTGCCCGATGTCGGCTCCAGCAGGCCGAGCATCATTTTCGCCAACGTTGTCTTGCCGCAACCCGATTCCCCGACAATCCCCAAAACCTCGCCGCGTTCCACATTGAGCGAGATGCCGTTGACGGCATGCAGCGGTTGCTTGCCGCGCATGAAGCCGGCGCTGATCATGAATGTCCGGGTGACATCCGACGCCTCGATAACAGGATCGCTCATGCCGCCGCCCCGCTCTTCAGATTGGCCGCGCAGATCTCGGGCGACAGGACGCAGCGATATTCATGGCTCTTCTCGAAGGAGGGGCGCAGGGCAACGTCGCCGGTCCGGCAGGCGTCGTCGGCGTAAGGACAGCGGCTGGCGAAGTGACAGCCTTCGATTCTGCCGACGAGGTTGGGAACGATGCCCGGAATGGCGCCCAGATGCGCGCCGCGTTTCGTTTTGCCCGGTATCGGAATGCAACGAAGCAGGCCCTGCGTATAAGGATGCGAGGGGGCGTTGAACACCTGCTCGGTCGTTCCCGTTTCCACGAATTCGCCCGCATACATGACGGCGACCCTGTCGGCGACGCGCGCGACAATGCCAAGATCATGGGTGATGAGAATGAGGCTTGAGTCGAACTCGTGGCGCAGCTCGGCCAGCAGATGGAGAATTTGCGCCTGGATCGTCACATCGAGCGCCGTGGTCGGTTCATCGGCCAGGATGAGCGCGGGCTCGCACATCAGGCTCATGGCGATCATCACGCGCTGGCGCAGGCCGCCGGAGAGCTGATGGGGATATTGCCCGAGCCTGCTGCGCGCGGCGGTGATGCCGACCTTTTCAAGCAGGAACACCGCCCGGTCGCGCGCCTCCGCGGTGGAGACGTTGCGGTGGCGCAGCATCGCCTCTTCAAGCTGGTTGCCGATGGTGTAGGCCGGATTGAGCGACGTCATCGGCTCCTGGAAGATCATTGCCATTGCGTCGCCGCGCAGATCGGACATCTCCCGCTCGTTCAAATCGCGAAGATCCCGGCCATCCAGAGTCAGCTTGTCGGCGCTTCGCTTGGCGGATTTGGGCAGCAGGTTCATCAGCGACAGGGCGGTAATCGATTTGCCGCAGCCCGACTCCCCGACGATGCTCAGCGTTTCGCCCTTGGCGACGGTGAAGCTGATATTCTGAACCGCGCGCAGAACGCCGGAAGGGACATCGATATCCACGCAAAGATTCTCGATTTCGAGGATTTGTTTCGTCATGGCTCAGTTCCGGTTTTCCGGGGCGGTGACGTCGCGAATGCCGTCGCCGAGCAGATTGATCGCCAGAACCAGTGCAAAGATCGCCGCGCCGGGGATGCCGATCAGCCACGAATCGAAGAACATCATCCCCTTCGCCTCTGAAACCATCAAACCCCAGCTCGGCTCCGGCGGCTGGACACCGAGACCCAGGAACGACAGCGCCGCCTCGAGCAGGATAGCGTGGGCCATCTCAAGCGTCGCGACGACGATCAGATGGTTGAGGATGTTGGGCATGATCTCGGTGAGAACGATACGTGGGGTCGAGCAGCCGAGCGCCTGTGCGGCAGCGACATATTCAAGATTGCGGATTTGCTGGGTCGCGCTTCGCATCACCACCGCGAACCGATCCCAGATCAGAAGACCGAGAACCCAGATGATCACGGTTAGCGAACTGCCGACCAGACTGACCACGGCCAGGGCCACGAGCACGACGGGAAGGGACAGGCGCGTGGTCAGAATGAAATTGACGACCATGTCGACCCGTCCGCCGAAATAACCGGACAGCACACCCAGTGCCGTCCCGATGATGCCGGAGATGAACATCGCCGCGAAACCGATGAAGAGCGATATGCGCGCACCGTGGAACAGCCGGGTGAGGTAATCGCGGCCGAGCGCGTCGGTTCCCAGTGGATGCTCCCATGTCGCCTTGGCGCTTTCATGCCAGATGGGCGGAATGAGCTTGCGCGACAGAACCTGGTCGTAGGGATCGCCTGGTGAAATAACATCGGCGAAGACCGCGACAAAGACGATCGCCAGAAGCACGGCGGCACCGATGATCAGCCCGGTATTGCCGAAGATACGTTTGCGCAACAATGCGCCCGGGCTTGGTTCGAGAATTTGTTCCGCGGTGGGAATGCCCGCGCGGGCAGTGGAGATACTGGCCATATCACGTCACCCTGATGCGCGGATCGAGGAACGCGTTCAGGAGGTCGGCCAGCAATGTGAGCACGATATAGAACACCGACAGAACAAGCACGATGGCCTGCATCATTGGCAGATCGGCACGCGTGATCGACTCCCAGGCGAGAAAACCGAGCCCGTTGATCGCGAAAATGGTTTCAATGACAACCGAGCCGCCGAGCATGAATCCGAATTGGACCGCGGCGAGGGAGACGACAGGCAAAATTGCGTTTCGGAGCGCATGCTTGAACAGTACCCGCACGGGCCGAAGCCCTTTCGCGCGTGCGGTGCGAATATAGTCGGACGCCAGAACCTCAAGCATGCCGGCGCGTGTCAGCCGCATCACCCCGGGGGTGACATAGTAGCCAAGCGCGATTGCCGGCATGACAAAATGCTTCCAGCTGTCTGTGCCGGTGATCGGCAATAACCGCCAGGTGATACCGAACCAGAGCATCATCGTCAGCGCGAACCAGAAGCTCGGCATCGCCTGGCCGACGACCGCAATGGTGAGGGCGATACGGTCGATCAGGCTGTTGGGGCGGATTGCCGCGATGACACCGAGCGGGATCGATAGCAGGAGGGCGAAGGTAATGGCGCAAGCGCCAAGCAGCATGGTTGTCGGCAACCGGTCGAAGATCACATTGGCGACCGGTTCGTTGAGATAGTGGGATTGGCCGAAATCACCCTGAACGGCGTGGAATAGCCAGTCGAGATATTGAACGACCATCGAGCGATCGAAGCCGTAAACCTTGCGGATATGCTCAATGTCTGCCTCGGTCGCGGATTCTGGCGCCAGGGCCATCGCCGGATCGCCGGGCAGATATACCATTGAAAATGCTATGATCGAGACAGTGAGTGCGACGAGAAGCGCTACACCCAGCCGTTTGAGCGCATATGCCAACATTGCTGCTACTCCCGACAAATTGGTTTCCCCGGCCCGGATTTGGACCGGGGAATTAGCGTGAGTTAGATCAGCCGCCTATTTCCATTTCGCGCTGTAGAAACGCGGAATTTCATCCGGCGTGGTCTTGAAGTCGAGATCTTTGGCGAAGGCGTAATATTTGGCGTAAGTGAACATCGGCAGCCAGTAGAGCTCACCTGAGATCTTGGTCATCGCCTTCTTGTAGAGCGCCTCGCGCTGGGCCGGATCGGTGGTCGTGCCGGCGTCCTGAATCAGTTTGTTGACTTCAGGATCGTCGGCCGGGTCGTCCTTGCCCCCGGCGAAGAACACGCCGGTGATCGCCGAGGCGTCGGGAATGGAGTTCGAGCCCCAGGTCATGTGATGCATCGCCGTTTCGCCTTTCCATGCGAGACCACGAAGCGCGCGATACTGCATGAAGTTCAGCTTTGCCTTGATACCGACCCTGGCGAGATCGCCGATCACCGCTTCGGTAAATTCACGCTGACGGTAGGCGCCTATCTCGGTCTCGAAGCCGTTGGGGAAACCCGCCTCGGCAAGCAGCTTTTTCGCCTTTGCCGGGTCATAGTCCCACTTCGGAACGTCCGAGATGCAGCCGAATTGATCGGGATGGCAGGGCGAATGAATCACGACCGATGCCGGGCCCACGAGATTTTCGGCGATAGCCTTGCGGTTGATGGCGTGAGCGACCGCCATGCGCACCTTTTTGTCCTTGAACTGCTTGCTGGGTGAGGAGCCGTCCACATCGAAGGCGATGTAGGAGACGCGCATGGTCTTTGCGTTCTCCACGGTGACCTGGCCCTGCTCTTTCAGCCGTTCGGCCTGATCCTTCGGTACGTCCCAAATCCAGTCGAGGCCGCCGGTCAGCAGCTCGGCGATCTGGGTGTTGGATTCCTTGATGGTGCGGAACTTGACCTTGCCGATCGAGGGTTTGCCCTTGGCGCCGTCGAAATAGGCATCGTTGCGCTGCCAAAGCACATAGTCGCCGGATTTCACTTCGGCGAATTTGTAAGGCCCGGTGCCATTGGGCTTCACCGATCCGTAGTCCTTCTTGCCGTCCGCCTTGGTCGAGGCTTTGTCATAATGGCCGTCCGACATCATGAAGACCGCGCCGGCCAGATAGGCGATCGTCGCCGGGAACGGCTTGTGCAGGTTGATCTGAACCTTGTGAGACCCAAGCTTCTCGGCGCTCTTCATATATTTGACGTTCGAATAGGAGACGACGCCGTTGGCCTTGTTGGTCACATGGTTGACCGTGTAGACCACATCGTCGGCATCGAAGGTCGAGCCGTCATGGAACTTTACGTCGGTGCGCAACTCCACGATCAGCGTGACATTGTCCTTCCACTCCCATTTGGTGGCGAGCAACGGTTTGTATTCGCCCGTCTTCAAATCACGGAACATCAGCCCGTCCCAGCCAAGGTGGCCCATGACGACCAGTTCACGAGTGCGGTTGTAATAGGGATCGACCACGCTGACTTCGCGGTCGGTCGCCCAGGTCAATGTGTCGTTTGACTTGCCGGCTTGAACCGGACTTGCGGCGAAGGCGATCGCGGTGGCGACCGCCCCGGCCATGATAAATGCAGGTGATTTGATCACTTGCTCCTCCCTTACTTTCTTATTCCACGAAAAAACCAACGCATGATCGCGCAACCGCAACCATGGGTTGACAAACATACTAGCGCAACGAGGCCAATGCCGGAAAGCAATGATGCCCTCGGGCTCGCATTGGGCTCAAACGCGCCACCAGCAAGCCCCAAAAACACCAGTCATCTTGACGTCCTCCCAAATCAGCTTGTATTATTATTTAATACTTTTTATTATTAAGTAATATTTTAGCCAGAGGCGCGATTGCCGTCAAGCCGGTTTGAAAATGGAAGCTGGACTTCAGGAAAAGCGCAGGAAGCCGGGCCCGGACACGCTTTATGTCGGCTCTGTCGAAAAGGCGTTCGACGTCCTCAAGGCCTTCCGTGCCGGACAGCGGGACTTGGGACTGAGCGACCTGAGCCTGTCGCAAATCTCGCACCTTTCCGGGCTCGACAAGAGTGCCTCCCAGCGCTTCACCAATACGCTTGTCGAACTGGGCTATCTGGAGAAAGACCGGCGCACGCGCCGATACCGGCCAGCGGTCAGGCTCCTCGACTTTGCTTACACCTATCTTGTGTGCAACCGGCTCGCCGAAGTCGCCATGCCGCGGCTGATCGAGGCCAGCAAGGTTTACGGGACCACTGTCAATCTGTGCGAACTTTCCGGCACCGATATCATCTATACGCTTCGTATTCCCCACCAGAAGGAATATTTCAGGGCAACGTTGCCCGGGCGCCGCATCCCGGCATTCTCGGCTTCAGGCGGCATTGTCATCCTGGCTCACAGTCCCGCGGACACGCTTGACCTGGTCCTGGAACACTCCGAATACAGGCCGATAACGCAATGGACCGTCACCGACCCGCAAGCGGTGCGAGCGCGGATTTCCGAGGCTCTCGGCAATGGCTATGATTTGGGTGTTCAGCAGTCGCTCCCTCATGAAATCAGTACCGCGGCGCCGGTGCTGAACAGCGAGGGAAAGGCGTTCGCCGCTGTCCAGATTCCCGTCTATATGCCGGGCTGGACCGTGGAGCAGGTGCGGGAGAAGATCGTTCCGCTGGTTATGGAGACAGCCCGGGCGATTTCGGGCTCCTATTTCGCCGAGGGCTGAGGAGCGAGCGTCTGCATGAACAAAGTCTGGCGGACCAGAAAGTCCGCATCGGCCCGCCACGACCCCTGGGCTTGCGCCTTGTGGATGATCGTCTCCTGCGGCCTGCTTGCGGGGCTCGCGACGATAGGCCGTTATGTGACGACCGCCGGCGTTCCGCCCTTCGAGGTGGTTTTTCTGCGCGTCGCGTTCGCGCTCATGACGCTGTTGCCGCTGTTCCTGATCCATCGAAAGGCATTTGTCCAAACCAGGCAATGGCCCGTTTACGCGCTGCGGGCCGTGACCGGCTCGATTGCCATGCTCGCCTGGTTTACATCGCTGTCGCTTATTTCGGTTGGCGAGGTCACCGCGATCAGCTTCCTGGCGCCCTTGTTCGCAACCATCGGCGCGGCTTTGTTTCTGGGCGAAATCGTGCGCGCGCGCCGCTGGGCGGCGACCTTCGTCGGCTTTGCCGGCGCGCTCGTCATTCTGCGTCCCGGCATGGTCGAGCTCAGCCTGGGGGGCTGGCTGGCGGTGGCTTCGGCGATCGCAATGGGGATCTCTTCCGTTTTCATCAAGCGCCTCGCCGACAGCGATCACCCGGACAAGGTGGTTTTTCTATCCACGATGCTGCAAGCGCCGCTCACGCTCGTCCCCGCGCTTATGGTCTGGCAATGGCCGGAGCCGGGACTGTGGCCCTATCTGATCGCCATGGGGCCCGTCGCCACGCTCGGGCATGTCACGCTGACGCGCGCCTTCGCCGCCGCCGAGGCTTCCTTCACCATGACATTCGATTTCGCACGGCTGCCTTTTGCGGTTGTCTTCGGTTTTGCCGTTTTCGGAGAGATCATCGATGTGTGGACGTGGATTGGCGCGGCCGTCATCTTCGCCTCCAGCCTGTTCATCGTTCACCGTGAGGCGCAGCTGAAGAAACGCACCGCCAGCGCCAGCGTCGGTCCGGTCAGCCCGCGGGTGTGATGACGATAGCGGGAAGTTCTTCCTGGGCGCTCCCGATTGCGGTGCCGGCGAGAAAGCAAGGGGCTGTCCCCGATACCCGGATCCGCTAAATTGACTGACTCTCGCGAGCCTTGCTCTTGAAGCCAACGGGATATCGGAAAATGTCAAAGCTGCTGTTTGAGAAAACAGGACGAATTGGCCGGATCGACGGCGTCGAGGCCGAACGCCTCGGGCTGGTGCTGAAAGCGGTTCCGCCCGAAGGCCTCAATTTCAAGCAGCGCGCGGAGACGGTCGGCTGGAAACAGGCGGTCGATGAAAGAGACCGCGGCAGTTATGACTGGAGCGACGACCGGCCGATCGATCCGCCGGGCTAGAGCACGTTCGGCGATTTTTGAATCGCCGATCATGCTCTATCTATTTGATTTAACGCGCTTTCGGGGCGGAAAACCGCCCACACTTTTCCTGAAAGCGCTCTAGCACGCTGTTGGCCAATTTGGGGGGAGATTCAAATGTTCTTTGACCGGCTGCTGAATTGGCGCGGCGAGTGGTTCATCGAAGGTTGGGATACCTTCGGCGGCCATGGCTATCCAATACCGGGAAAATACAGGACGAAAGAAGCGGCCTTGAGAGCGGCGAATAGATATCTGGGGAAGCTGGAAAAGATGCAGCCGGCGGATAGTTCCGGCGGCCAGGCGGGACTGCAGGATGAAGTTTATGTTCGCGGACCCGATGGCCAAAGCGCTCGGGTCCTGCCTGACATGTGAAAGAGCTCCAGCCGCTCTCACTCCACCGGCAATTCGAGCGATGACGCCGCGCCGCCGCCGAGGAGGCCAAGGTGGATAGTCCAGTTGCCGGGCCGGCCATAGGGAAGCCGGATGAAATTGTCCCTGTCCGCGCCGCAGAGCGCCAGCGCAATCCGGTGTCCGGCCTTGAAGCACCAGGATGTAGGGAGCAGGGCAAAGCGGATCATGGACGCGACGCCTGGGACGAGCGGCTCCGCATCCGCCGCCTCGCAGCCGTGGAAAACCCAGCCCGCCGCGTAGGTTTCGGGCGGCGCACTCTCTTTTCTGTGCAGCGCGCGCAGCATCCCTTCGCTGACATAGCGTCTCGTGCCGTCCGGCGCGATGTCCTCCAGATAGGCAATCACGGCGGCGTCACCCTGGTCGCTCGACAGATTGAGCGTGAGTGTCGGGTGGCCGCTCACGGTCATGTCGCTCTCCAGGGGCCGCGAGACGAAGCGCGGCAGGTTCTTGCTGCGCGCCGCCCAGGATTTGTAATAGTCGGTGATCGCCAGCGCGGCG
>JAJFHO010000010.1 GCA_021775575.1 Hyphomicrobiales bacterium | reverse complement strand
AGTGCTTTAAGCAATGTGTCAGAAGACACTTCGGGTTGTCAGCAGCTGTGGCAGCGACCGGAGCAGCTAGTGCTCCCTTGCTAAGTAAAGGGCGCGTTGGAATAGCCGGCGGCGGGCGATCTGGTGGTCAAACTAGTATTCTCAGCAGAATTGGGAGTAATGTGGGTCTCAGAACTTCGTCAAACATTGGTTTTGGCCGGTCAACGACCAACGTTATCAGGTCTGTAGGCCGTCTTGCAGGGCCAATAAGCGCAGGCTTAGCAGCAGCTGATTTAGGTCTTATTCTCAAATGTCAGCAAGACTGCGAAGATGGACCTTGCCCTGTACCAGTGAATAAATGAGGTAAGACATGACGCAATTGAGTGATGAGGAGATTCTCCAATCACTCAGGCCGATCATCAGTCGACTCGTGGGAGCGGATCCTGAAAAGATCGTTCCTGCGGGTCGCTTGGGTCAGGATCTGGGTTTCGCAGGGGACGATGTCAGCGACTTGGTGGTCGACATTCACAAGACATTTGGCGTTGACCTTTCAGAAATTGATTCTGATAGATACTTTCCGGGTGAGGACACGTTCTTCAGCCTTTGGCCTCTCCAAAAGTTCTTTGGGCTGAAAAGCCGTTTAGATCATGACCAGTATGATCAGATCCATGTAACCGATTTGGTAGAAGCCATTCAGCGAGGAAGCTGGAAAGCCAGATAACTACTCAGTTCACCCGCCTACAACTCGCTGGTGCAGCAAGTCTCCCGCACTCTCACGAACATCACACCCGCCGGCACGATCCCCGCGCCCCGAAAACCCTTTGGCGCATGCCGCGCTGGAAAACCATTGCCACCTCTGATTACTCGATAAATTCAGAAAGCCAAGGAAGGCCATGAACAAAGACACAATTGCTTCACGAACCTATCGGCTGGGGAGCGATCACCATGTGAAGGTCGAAATCCATCAGCCTGTGGCAGTCGATGATGACTATAAATGCAGCTACACTATTGGCTGGCCAGATCGGGAAGAAGTTGGTCATGCGATGGGTATAGATGCCATACAGGCTATTTTTCTGGCCCTTCAGAAAGTCGGTATTGAAATATATTGCTCGAAACCAGCGAAGCGAGGAGACCTTATTTGGCATGAACCGGGAGGAGGCTATGGTCTTCCGCTGCCGAAAAATTTAGCGGATCTATACGAAGGGGATGATCCGCCGATATAGTGTTCACACATACGGACGGGGTTTGTAATCCCGTCCGGAATGTTCCGGGAGGCGGCCGCGTGTGTGGGCTGAAAACGTTCGGGGCGCGGGGATGTTGCCCTAATTGCGGGCGCTGACCTAACCGTCGAGCAGCACGGACACACTCGGGATTTCCGTCTGCCTCGGTCTTCAAGCTGATGCCAATATTGAACTAGAGCATATAATGAGAGCCATTCAGGCAAAGATCACCAATAACTCGCTTTTTCGGCCTGTTTGACTGAGAGTGGAAGCATCGTTCCATACATAATCTGAATCTGACGGGACGAATGTCCGCTGTGGGTCGATACTGTTGAAAAACTCTTTTTTCAGGTTGATTGAGAAAATTCAGCCCCTCCACTGAGCTTCACGAAAATTTAGCTGTGGGGGGGGCAGTCTATGTCCCAACATCTCGCTGTATGACGCTCGGAATGGGCCTCACTGCGAACATGGATGCCATTCTAGAAAAAATCGATTTCTGCCAAAAAACTCGCCCTTCGGAAATTCGGAGTTTTTCAACAGTATCGACCAAGAGCAGACATAACTGGTGCCTAGCGAGAGCGTCTGCTCTGCACCTCGAAGCAGTCATTTAGCCTTTGAATTTGCGGTGGCGCTCTTTTGAAGGCGTGGCGAGGGCCCTCTTCGTGCGATGTCCGGGCAATGGACCCCGTTCCGTTGGCGGTAGCCAATATTTGCTCGACCGTAGATGTATAACAGACTGATTTAAAAGAAAGGTTTGGTGGGCGGTACTGGACTCGAACCAGTGACCCCTGCGATGTGAACACAGTGCTCTACCAACTGAGCTAACCGCCCGGAAATCCGACAGGCTGGTATAGCGACCGGTGTTTCGCCAAGTCAAGAATACTGCGGATTACGCGAAACATCACTCGGGGTCACACACCATCTGATCATAATAGCATTCGCCATGCTTCAACCCCAATGACTGGTTCAGCATCGAGCCGCCGGGATAGAGATCAAAAAAATAGTCCTGCTTGGCGCCGCCCGGCCACTTCGAGCATTGCAGGCGGAGGGTTCCGGCGAAGCGCTGCTCGCATTTGTTGACGATGTGGATGGAGCGGCCGTCGGGGTCGACATTGACTTGAAGGCAATGCGGTTTGGAGCCCGCGCAGCGCGCGCCTTGAAGATGGGGCGGCAATGGCAGCTTTTCGGGCGCCGGCGGTTGCCTCGATGCGGGCCACTGTTCCAGATGAGTCAAAACCGCCTTTGTGACCTGGTTCGCCGCCTCCGACAGCAGGGCATGTCCGGCGTTCAATTTGAGGTACTGGAAAGGACCGGCCACATAGTCCGCCGTCTTGTCGGCGCCGACGCGCCCCAGTGCCTGGTCTTGGTTGCCCCAAATGTAGAGCGTCGGCTGCCGGGTTTTTTCGATCTGCCCTTCATCCAGTATATTAAATGCGCGGTACCATTTGAGCACGGCCTCCAACGCGCCGGGTTCACTGAAAATTTCGGTATATTCAGCGCGTTGCTCCGGCGTCCTGTCGGCCCAGTTATAGCGCTGGAGATAGGCCGCATTGTTGAACCGGAGCACGAATTCGGAAACCCACGGCATCCAGTTGAGCAGAACGTAACTGCTCCGCCGCAGCTGGTCGCTGCCCGAAAACAGGGCTTCCTTGTAAGCGTTGGGATGCGGCATCGACAAAATGCTGAGCGTGGAAATCCGGCCGGGATATTTTGCTGCCGCCATCCAGCTGACCAGTCCGCCCCAATCATGCCCGACGAGATGAAAACGCCCGAAACCGACGGCATCCGCCACGGCTATGACGTCGGCGGTAAGCTTGTCTATTTCGTAGTTAGAAAGGCCGCCGGGGCGCGCGCCGGGGCTGTAGCCGCGCTGGTCGAAGGCGACGACCCGGTACCCTGCCTTGGCGAGCCGTATCGCCAGCGGTTCCCACATGATGGAAGTTTCGGGATATCCATGGAGCAGGATGACGCCTTCGCCGTCAGGGTTGGCGAACCCGGCAAGCCGCGCCCGAAAGCGAAAGCCGGCGGCAATCCTGACCAGGCCATCGCTGCCCGCCTGATTGTTTTGCTCAAACCGGGGCAACAACCGTGTTTTTTCCGTGTGGCAAGGCGGGCAGACAGGCGACAACACATATCTGTCGAACGCGTATAGCACCGCCACGCAGGTCAGCAGAAGGACTGTCAGTGCTTTCAACGACTTGAGCAACATCGTTCAGTATACAATCGTTGCCCGCCGTTGTCGGCCCCGGCTCAGGCCGGATCGCCCTTGAACAACCCGCCGGCGGTTGGTGCCTGTCCCGCATGGTGATGGATCAGCCGCCAGGCGCCATCTTCCTTGACGAAAATATTGGTAGCCACAAGATAGCCGCCGTCAAGTTTTTCATAGCACAGCACCGTGGCCGTTCCCGCATGGATCGTCACGCTCGGCTTTAGCGGATGGATTTGCGGAGCGCCGCCCGAAACAATGATGTCGCGCCAGGACCGCATGACATCCGCGCGCCCGACGATACCATTCCAGCCGGGATGGACGACGGACGCTTCGACAGACCGCGCCCAAAGGCCGTCCATGGCTTCGACATCCTGCTCGCGAAAGGCCTTGTAGAAGGCCGTATTGGCGGCGATGACCGCATTCTTTTCCGCCCTCGGATCGTCGCTTCTGGCGGCGGTGTTCGAGGTGATGACCAGCGCCACAGCGATGGCGCAAAGGATATAAAGACGCGCCAGGCGCGGGCATGAATGCTTCATGATCGGTGCTCCCCTTTTGCCGAAGCATACCGACGGGCTTGGTCGCGCTCATTGCACGATTGTGTGAGCCGGATTGGCGGAAAAAACGTCATCAAGCGGTTAGGGCGCGTTACGACAGCAGGCTTTCGAGGGTCCCGGCGAAAGCGCCGTAATCGTCGATCACGGCGTCGGCGCCGAGATCGTGCGGCGGTATTTCGGTATATCCGAAGCTGACCACGATCGAGGGCACGCCGGCGGCCTTGGCGGTGTTCACGTCGGTGGCGCTGTCGCCGACCATGACGATACGCCTCCCCTCTCCCCCGGCCATGCGCACCGCACCCAGCAGATGGGCGGGGTCGGGTTTGCAGACGGGCAGGGTGTCGCGTCCGGCAACCGCGTGAAACAGGTGGTCCATATCAAGCTCACCGAGAAGCTGCTTTGACAAACGCTCCATTTTGTTGGTGCAAACCGCCAGTTTCGCGCCCGCCGCGAGGCTGGCGTCCAGAATATCGATCACGCCGGGATAGGGGCGGCTCTCGACCGCGACATTGGCCGAATAATGCTCCAGGAATTTTGCCAGCAACCTGTCGACTTCATCGTCATTCCGCGGACTGTGCGACGCCGCCAGCCCTTCAACGATCATGCGCCGAGCACCGAAGCTGATGAACGGCAGCGCCGCGCTCACCGGCTGCGCTTCGCAACCGGCCAGGGCAAGAGTATGATTGAGGGCACGGACCAGGTCCGGGGCGGTGTCGACAAGCGTTCCGTCGAGGTCAAAGACAAGCGTCGTGCCGTTGAGATGTGCTGTTTCCATAAAGCCTTTGTTGCCAAGGGGCCGCAAGCGGCGCTATCCCTATCACGAAACCAGATGAGTCCGAGCCCGTGCCGTTTCGCAGGGCCAGTGGAGGATGCAGGTATGAAGCTCGATGACAAGAGCCTTTTGAAGGAACAATGCTACATCAACGGCGAATGGGTGGGTGCAAGCGAGACGATCGACGTGACCAATCCCGCCACCGGTGAAGTTATCGCGACGGTTCCCAAGATGGGTGCCGCTGAAACGCGCAAGGCCATTGAGGGCGCCTATGCGGCCAAAAAAGAATGGGCGGCGCGCACGGCAAAGGAACGCTCCGGCATTTTGCGCCGCTGGTTTGATCTGCAGATGGAAAACCAGGAAGACCTGGCCCAGATTCTAACCGCTGAACAGGGCAAACCGCTGGCTGAATCGCGCGGTGAAATCGCCTATGGGGCGAGCTTTACCGAATATTATGCCGAGGAAGCGAAACGGGTCTATGGCGAGACCATCCCCACCCACAAGGCGGACGCGCGCATCATCGTTACGCGCGAGCCGATCGGGGTGACAGCGGCAATCACACCCTGGAACTTCCCGAACGCCATGATTGCGCGCAAGGTGGCCCCGGCCCTGGCCGCCGGCTGTTCCATGGTGTGCAAACCCGCGACCGAAACGCCGCTCAGCGCCCTGGCCCTGGCGGCACTTGGCGAGCGGGCCGGCATCCCGGCCGGGATCTTTTCGGTGGTGGTCGGCAAGTCGTCGGAAATCGGCGGTGAAATGACGTCCAATCCGATGGTGCGGCTGCTGACCTTTACCGGTTCGACGGAGGTCGGCAAGCTGCTCATGGAGCAGTGCGCCTCCACCATCAAGAAGGTCGATCTGGAACTTGGCGGCAACGCCCCCTTCATCGTGTTCGACGATGCCGATCTCGATGCCGCGGTCGCCGGGGCGATGATCTCCAAATACCGCAATAGCGGCCAGACCTGTGTATGCGCCAACCGCATCCTGGTGCAGGACGGCGTCTATGACGCGTTCGCGGAAAAACTTGCCGGCGCGGTGATGAATCTCAAGGTTGGCGCGGGTGTCGAGGTCGGCGTTACCCAAGGCCCGCTGATCAACGACGCGGCAATCGAGAAAATCGAAGAACATATCGTCGATGCCGTCAATCAGGGCGCCGAGGTTGCTGTCGGCGGCAAGCGCCATGATCTCGGCGGCACTTTCTATCAGCCGACCGTGCTGACCAATGTGACAACCAAGATGCTGGTAACGCGCGAGGAAACATTCGGTCCCGTCGCGCCGCTGTTCAGATTCAAGACCGAGGAAGAGGCGATCGAGATGGCCAATGACACGCCATACGGTCTCGCGGCTTATTTCTACAGCCGCGACATCGGCCGGTGCTGGCGGGTGGCCGAAGCGCTCGAAAGCGGAATGGTCGGCATCAATGAAGGGCTGATTTCCACCGAGGTCGCGCCTTTCGGCGGGGTCAAGGAATCGGGGCTTGGCCGCGAGGGCTCGCCGCATGGGATCGAGGAGTATACCGAGATCAAATATATGCTGATGGGCGGCCTCGGCAAATAGAGGCGCATCATGGATGCCGATACACAAAAACTGAGGGCTGCCGAACGCGCGCTGGATTATGTGAAGCGGGGCATGAAGCTCGGTCTCGGCACCGGGTCGACGGCCGCGAAATTCGTCGATCTCGTCGGCGCGCGCGTCAAGGACGGCCTCAATATTCTCTGCGTTCCCACCTCGGAGGCAACGCGCAAACAGGCCGAGGCGCTCGGCATCCCCCTCGCGACGCTTGACGACGAACCATCGCTCGATTTGACCGTCGACGGCGCGGATCAGCTCGATGAGCAATTGCGGCTGATCAAGGGCGGTGGCGGCGCCTTGCTGCGCGAAAAGATCGTTGCCGCCGCCTCGCAGCGCATGGTCGTCATTGCCGACGCCGGCAAGCTTGTGGATGTGCTGGGCGCTTTCCCGTTGCCGGTCGAGATCGATCGCTTCGGCATCCGCGCGACACGGGCGCGAGTGGAGGATGCGGCCCGGGAGGCGGGGTGCGACGGTCCAATCGCGTTGCGGAACATTGACGGGCAGAATTTCGTCAGCGACGGCGGCAACTATATTCTCGACTGTTCCTTCAGCCGGATTGCGGACCCGGTAAAACTGGGTCTTGCCCTCTCCATTGTGCCGGGCGTGGTGGAGCATGGGCTGTTTGTCGATTTGTGCGATGCGGCCATCGTTGCCGGGCCGGACGGCATACAGATTATCGGCGAGGGCCCATGAGTGAATTCGACTACGATCTTTTTGTCATCGGCGCGGGATCGGGCGGGGTCCGGGCTGCGCGGATGGCCGCCGGTTATGGCGCGAGCGTTGCCGTTGCGGAGGAATACCGGGTCGGCGGAACATGCGTCATACGCGGCTGCGTGCCGAAAAAGCTGTTCGTCTATGCGAGCCGGTTCGGCAGCGAGTTTGAAGATGCGGCCGGCTTTGGCTGGGATATCAAGGACAGGGCATTCGACTGGAAGACCCTGGTCGCCAACAAGGACAGGGAAATCGACCGGCTGAACGGCATCTATATTCGCAACCTCAATAATTCGGGCGTCGAGATTATTGACGACCGGGCGGTGCTGACGGGCCCGAACAGCGTGCGGTTGCAGAAAGAGGGGCGTGAAATAACCGCAAAATATATCCTTGTCTCGACCGGCGCCACGCCGTTCAGGCCGGATATTGCGGGCATCGAACATTCGATCACCTCGAATGAGGCGGTTCATCTGGAGGCGCTGCCCGAAAAAATCGTGATTGTCGGCGCCGGTTACATCGCGGTTGAATTTGCCGGTATTTTCAAAGGGCTCGGTGTCGAGGTTTCGCTACTCTACCGGGGCCCGCAAATCTTGCGCGGATTCGACGATGATCTGCGCGACGGCCTGGCGGAAGAAATGCGCAAGCGGGGCATCGATGTGCGGGTCAATACCGATGTCTCGGCGATCGGGAAGGCGAGCAGTGGCTACCGCCTGACGCTTGCCAATGGCGATGTCCTTCAGACCGGTCTCGTCATGTATGCGACGGGCCGCAATCCGAACACGCAAGAGCTCGGTCTCGAAACGGCCGGCGTCGAATGCGGCTGGAACGGCCATATCGTCGTCGACGACTATTCGAAGACTTCCGTCGACTCGATCTACGCGGTCGGCGACGTAACCGACCGCATGGCGTTGACGCCGGTGGCAATCCGCGAGGGCGCGGCATTCGCGGAAACGCTATTCAACGACAATCCGGTCGCGGTCGATTACGCAAGCGTACCAACCGCTGTTTTCTCCGAACCCGAAATTGGGACGGTTGGCCTGACCGAAGCGGAGGCGCGCGAGAAGCACCCCAAGCTCGATATTTACAAGAGCAGCTTCCGGCCCATGAAGCACACGCTCTCGGGCCGTGACGAAAAGATGATCATGAAGCTTCTCGTGGACGGGCAATCGGATCGCGTCATCGGTTGCCATATTCTCGGAACCGACGCCGGTGAAATGGCGCAGGTCCTCGCCATCGCCATCCGCATGGGCGCGACCAAGGCCGATTTTGACGCCACCATGGCGCTGCACCCAAGTGCTGCGGAGGAATTGGTGACGATGCGCGAGAAATGGCAGCCGAGCGAGGCGGAAGTAGCCGAATAGGGCGTCGCCTTTCGCAACCCATGCGCGCGCCGCAACCATAGGCGCAAAGGTAACTGGCCATGCCTGCGCCGGAAGCGTAAACAGGGCGCGAAAAATCTAACAGCGCCGGAGCAACCCTTGATGGGGCGACTTGAGGGAAAAATAGCGTTGGTCACTGGCGCCGGCAGCGGTCTCGGCCGGGCGATCTCACAGGAATTCGCGCGCCAGGGCGCGCATGTCTTCGTGAGCGATCGCGACGAGGCGCACGCCAGGGAAACGGCAGACGCAATTGCCGCGGACAAGGGAGCAGCGGCGCCCCTTCGCGCCGACGTGACAAGCAGCGAAGATATTGCGGCGATGTTCAAGAGCGTCGAAAGCGCGTCTGGGAAGCTGCATATTCTCGTCAACAATGCGGGCATCACCCAGCGCTCCGATTTCCGCCACCAGGCGGATGCTGAATGGCAGCAGATTCTCGACGTCAATCTGCACGGAGTTATCCGCTGCTCGCGCGAAGCCCTTGCGCTGCTGCGGGCGGCAAAAGGCGGGTCGATCATCAATATGTCGTCGATCATGGGGCAACGCCATATCCGCCAGCTTTCCGCCTACTCGACCACCAAGGCGGCCGTTTGCGGCCTGTCGCGGTCGATGGCGGTGGAATATGCGTCCTTCGATATCCGGGTGAATTCCCTGTGTCCGGGCTATGTCGAAACCGCTCTGACGGAACAGGGTTTGCGAAATCCGGCGGTCCGCAAGGCATTGTTGCTCCAGACGCCAATGGGCCGCTTCGCCGCGCCGCGCGATGTTGCCAAGGCCGCGCTGTTTCTGGCCAGCGACGACTCCGTCTACATTACCGGCTCGGACCTGACGGTGGACGGCGGCATGAGTATTGCACTCTGAGAGATGTGGCTTTGGTGAAACGCCTTTTCGATATTTTTGCGACATTGCTGGGCGCACCGCTTGTTTTGCCGGTCGGCCTGCTGGTTGGCGTTCTTGTGAGGGTAAAGCTCGGCAGTCCGGTTTTTTTCACCCAGGAACGCCCGGGCCGTAACGGCGCTCTCTTTCGCATCGTAAAATTCCGGACGATGACGCAAGTGCGCGGCGGAAAGGGGATGTCGCTCACCGACGCGGACCGCCTGACGCGGCTCGGCCGGGTTCTTCGCGCCACCAGCCTCGACGAATTGCCGGAATTCTGGAATGTGCTGAAAGGCGACATGAGCCTTGTTGGCCCACGGCCGCTGCTGATGGAGTATCTGCCGCTCTATTCGCCGGAACAGGCACGGCGTCACGAAGTGCGTCCGGGAATTACCGGCTGGGCGCAAGTGAACGGACGCAACGCAATTTCATGGGAGGAAAAATTCGCTTTCGACGTCTGGTATGTCGACAATCAGTCGCTATGGCTCGACATCAAGATACTGGCGCGAACCCTGGCAAGCGTCGTGACCGGTCATGGTATTTCCGCGCCAGGCCATGTCACCATGCCGCCCTTTGCCGGGAGCGGGGGATCTTCCGATCCGCGGAAGCGCGGCTAATTCGTAACCGGTTTGCGGGCGGATCCGGCGCATCGTCACCGGGACGCCTCCCGATCCCGCCATACAGGTGCGCGTTTCGCCGTAAATGCCGCGACGCCTTCTTCGCCGTCGGCGCTGAAACGTGCTTGTATAAATGTCTCGATCACATCGATGACGGCCTGTCTGTGCCCGCGGTCGTTGACCCGGTGAAAGGCATCCCGGCCAAGCCGCATTGCGGTGGACGACTTGCTTGCGAATTCATGGGCCAGTTCGCGCGCCACCGCGCCCGCCGTCCCGGCCGGTGCGATAGCTTCGACAAGGCCGAGCCGGAGCGCTTCCTCCGCGCCGAATGCCCTGCCGGTGAACAGTGGCACGAAGGCGCGATGCCGTCCGCCAAGCCTGGGCAGGTGGGAGAGGTGAATGGCGGGCAGGAGCCCGGCGTCGATTTCCGAATAGGCAAAGTCAACCCCGGCGTCCGGCACAATCACGTCGCACTGGATACACAGCGTTATGCCGCCGCCGCGAACCGTGCCCGCGGGGGCCGCGATGGTCGGTTTGCCGAGGCCCGCTTGCATGTCCATGATATCGAGATAGAGCATGTTCAGGATCGACCTGAGTTCAACCTCGTCCCAGCCGCGCAGCGCCTTGAGGTCGAGCCCCGCGCAGAACATGGTGGACAGGGCGCTTTCGAGAATAATGGCGCGGCATTTCGTATCGGCCTTCGCCTGGCCGAACGCGGCTATCAGCTGGTCGAGAAATGTCCTGTCGATCAGATTGAGGGGTGGTCTGTCGAGGACAATGCTGCCCACGGGTCCCTCGCGCTCATAGCGTACCGTCTCGCTCAAATCTGCCTCCCAAGGTCAAACCCCCAGTTGTGTTTCCTCGACGAGGCCGTCGACCACGCATTTGAGTGCGTCTTCCTCAGTCGATCCCGCGTCTATCAGTGACTTGTAGCGGGTGATCTGCCGGTCGGCGCTGGTGCCGTTTGCGACGATCGAGCGGGCATGGGCGACATCGTCCCTGCAGTCGAAATATTCTATATCTTCCGCGATCAGCTCCACCAGCTCTTCAAGAAGTTCGCTGAAGGGGACAATTTCGCCCCGGCCGTAATCGACCATTCCCTCGTCACAGCCGTAACGCTGGGCCCGCCAGCGGTTTTCATTGATCAGAAAAGGCGAATAGTAGCGCCAGCGCTGGTTCCGGCGGCGCAGCCTGTACAGCATCCGGCAGATGCAAACAAACAGGGCTGCAATGGCGATCGTGTCGTCGAGCTGCGGACAGACATCCGTAACCCGCATCTCGATTGTCGGGAAGCGCGCGCTGGGCCGCAGATCCCACCAGATCTTGGTGGCATCCTCGATCAGACCGGCACTCACCAGCACATTGATCGTGCGTTCATATTCCCGAAAACCCGAAAACTGCTCGGGTATGCCGGTGCGTGGCAATTCGTCGAAAACCGACAGGCGATAGGATTTCAGGCCGGTCATCTCCCCCTGCCAGAATGGCGACGAGGTTGACAGCGCGAGCAGGTGGGGCAGGAAATATGACGCCTGGTTCATAATGTCGACCCTCAGATCGTCATCGTCCAGACCGACATGGACATGCATGCCGCAGATAACCATGCGCCGCGCCACGACCTGCAGGTCCCTGGCTAGAATATTGTAGCGTTCCTTGTCGGTATGGTGCTGTCCGCTCCACTTCGCGAAGGGATGCGTCGAAGCGGCCATTGGCGCCAGGCCGTAATTCGCCGAGATGCGCGCAACCGTCGCCCGCAAATGACGAAGCTCTTCGCGCGCGGCCGCAAGGGTTTCGCACACCCTGGTGCCGACCTCGATTTGCGAGCGCAGGAATTCCGGGCTGACCTGGCCTTCTTCCAGCGCCGCCTGGCACTTGTCCAGCAGATCATCGGGAGCGTCGGGCACAAGATCGCGGGTCTCACGGTCCACGAGCAGATATTCCTCCTCGATGCCGATCGTGAATGAAGGGTGTTTCTGGGTCATGGGTTTTTGGGTCTCACAAGTCGCGTTGCGGGAGGAATGACGCAGGTCATACAATCTGCCGCAGGAAGTCGCCGACAAGATAGGCCACGGCCGCCGAGGCAAGGCCGATAATGAGCGTTTCCGAGCCTGCATACCACCATTTGACCGGCGACCAGCGGCTGCGCATCGAGCCGATCAGGAAAAAAGTGAGCCCAGCCATAACAACCGACGCGCTTAAGCTGGCCTTGATTCCGATGATGAAGGGAGCGATGGGCAGAAATCCACAGACCACAAAGGCGATGAAGGTCAGCATTCCGGCGCGCAACGGAGAACGGCTGACCGGCGGCAGACCGTGCTCCTCGGTCATCATGGTGTCGATCCAGCGTTCATGCTGTTCGGTGATGATATCCACCGCCTGATCCAGCATTGTCCCCTTGAACCCCTTGCCGGCGAAGATCTGCCTGACCTCCTCGCGCTCGCCGTCCGGTTCCAATTCGATATGGCGCTTTTCCATATCGCGGATATGGATGTATTCCTCGATCTCCGCCTTGGTTCCCGAATAGTTGGCGGCGGCCATCGAAAAACCGTCGGCAAGCAGGTTTGCCGCGCCGAGAATGAGCAGGTAGCGGTTGGAGAGTTCCGCGCCGGCAGCGCCGGCAACAATCGCGAATGTCGTTACCGTACCGTCGATGCCTCCATAAACCCAGTCGCGCAGATAACTGATCCTCGGTCCGTCGCTGAGCCGGCTGGCGATTTCCTCCGGCGTATGGCTGTGTTCCAGGGGTGGTGTTACGGGCATGATGCTGTCTCGTGGCTAACGGAGGGAATCGCGTGGACGGCCCGAGTTTAACCTGTTCATGACCTAGTCACATTCGGGACGATGGCCTATATAGCCAATTCCATCGGGATTGTGGACGCCGCGTTGTCCCGCAACCCGGCCCGAATTTACCGGAGTATGTGAGTCATGGCCACGAAGGCAGATTGGTCTCCCGACAGTTGGCGATCGAGACCTTATGTGCAAATACCGGATTATCCGGACCAGAAAGCGCTGGAAGCCGCTGAAACCAAGCTGGCGACCTTCCCGCCGCTGGTTTTCGCAGGCGAGGCGCGCCAGCTCAAGAGGAAGCTTGCCGCGGTTGCCGGAGGCGAGGGCTTCTTGCTGCAAGGTGGCGATTGCGCGGAGAGCTTCGCCGAGCACGGACCCAACAATATTCGTGATTTTTTCCGCGTCCTGCTCCAGATGGCGGTTGTCCTGACCTTCGCCGGCGGTTGTCCGGTCGTGAAACTCGGCCGCGTCGCCGGCCAGTTCGCCAAGCCGCGCTCGTCGTCCTTCGAGGTCAAGGGAGATATCGAGTTGCCGAGCTATCGCGGTGATATCGTGAACGAAATCGAGTTCACCGAAGATGCGCGAATGCCCGATCCCCGGCGTCAGATCGAAGCCTATCGTCAATCGGCGGCGACGCTGAATTTATTGCGGGCGCTGGCGCAGGGCGGTTACGCCAATCTCGACCATGTGCATCAGTGGAATCTCGGCTTTCTGAAAGATGGTCCGGCCGTAAAGCATTATGAGGAAATCGCGGACCGCATTTCGGAATGCCTGAATTTCATGCGTGCTTGCGGACTGACGCCGCAAAATACGCCGCAATTGCGGATGACGGAAATCTTCACCAGCCATGAAGCGCTTTTGCTTGGTTACGAGGAAGCTTTTACCCGCGTCGATTCCACCTCCGGCGACTGGTATGCCACGACCGGCCATTTCCTGTGGATCGGCGATCGCACCCGCCAGCTCGATCATGGCCATATCGAATTCGCCCGCGGTGTTAAAAATCCGATCGGCGTAAAATGCGGGCCGTCGCTTGGGTCCGATGAGCTGCTCCAGCTGATCGATATCCTCAATCCCGAGAACGAGCCGGGCAGGCTGACCCTGATCTGCCGCTATGGCGCGGAGAATGCGGGCAAGCATTTGCCGGCGATGATCCAGGCGGTCGAGCGGGAAGGGAAGTCGGTCGTGTGGTCCTGCGACCCGATGCATGGCAACACCATCAAGGCGGCCACCGGCTACAAGACCCGGCCATTCGATCTCATTCTGCGCGAGGTCGAATCCTTCTTCGACATCCACCGCGCCGAAGGAACCCATCCCGGCGGCATCCATCTGGAGATGACGGGGCAGAATGTCACCGAATGCATCGGTGGCGCACGGGAGGTTACCGAGACCGACCTTTCGGCCCGGTATCACACCCATTGCGATCCGCGGCTGAATTCCGATCAGGCGCTGGAATTGGCATTTCTTATCGCGGGCCGGCTGAAAAAGGATCGCGACGCAATGGAAACGTCGCGGCCGCGTCTGGCCGCCAGCTAGCGGACCCGTCTCTATTGCCCATTTAATCCCGCGGACAGCCGGCTTTTCTTCAAGCCGGCTGTCTTGCGCGCGGCCACAAGCCGCCGTTACTGTGCGCCCATGCCGACAAAGGTGAACAACAGAATCCGGATCGCACTCGCGCAGCTTAATCCGCTGGTCGGCGATATCGGCGGCAATGCCGGCAAGGCGAGGGAGGCCCGCGGCCGGGCGGTTGAGCTGAAGGCCGATCTTGTCGTCTTCACCGAGCTGTTTATCTCCGGATACCCGCCTGAAGATCTCGTCCTTAAACCGTCGTTTCTGGCGGCCACGCGCGCCGCCGTCGAGGCGCTCGCGAAGGACACCGCCGATGGCGGCCCCGCCATGTTGATCGGCGCTCCCTGGGCGGAGGCGGGAGAGGTCTATAACGCGGTCGCGCTGCTCGAGGGCGGCGAGGTGGCGGCCGTGCGCTTCAAGAATGATCTGCCCAATTACGGGGTATTCGACGAGAAACGGGTATTTGCGTCCGGTCCGCTGCCGGGTCCCGTCAATTTCCGGGGCGTTCGGCTGGGTGTTCCGATTTGCGAGGATATCTGGCGCGAGGAGGTGTGCGAGTGCCTGATGGAGACCGGCGCTGAATTGCTGATCGTACCGAACGGTTCGCCTTATTCGCGCCACAAGCTCGACCGGCGCATGAACGAAGCCGTGGCACGGGTGGCGGAGACGCAACTGCCGATGGTCTATGTCAACCAGGTCGGCGGCCAGGACGAACTCGTCTTCGATGGCGGCTCATTCACCCTCAACGCGGATTCGACCCTGGCCCTGCAGATGCCGGCTTGGGAAGAAGGCGTGCAGGTGAGCGACTGGCGCCGCGGTGAAAATGGCTGGCGCTGCGAGCGGGGCGAACTCGCCACGCTGGAGGAGGAGGAGGAGGCCTATTACCTCGCCTGTATCACGGGCTTGCGGGATTATGTCTCGAAAAATGGCTTCCCTGGCGTCGTTCTTGGCCTCTCCGGCGGCATCGATTCCGCGCTGTGCGCCGCCATGTCGGTCGATGCGCTCGGGGCCGACAAGGTCCATTGCGTCATGCTGCCCTATACCTTCACCAGCAACGAAAGCCTGAATGACGCGGCCCAATGCGCCGAAGCGCTCGGCGTGCGCTATGACATCGTACCGATCCATAAACCGGTCGATGGTTTCAGCGACAGCCTTGAACCGCTGTTCGACGCGCTGCCGCCCGACACGGCGGAGGAGAATATCCAGTCCCGCGCCCGCGGGACGCTGCTGATGGCTATTTCCAACAAGTTCGGAACGATGCTGGTGACGACGGGCAACAAGTCGGAGGTCTCGGTCGGCTACGCCACGCTCTATGGCGATATGAACGGGGGCTTCAACCCGATCAAGGATCTCTACAAGACGCAGGTCTATGCCCTGTCGCGATACCGTAACGGCGCGCGCCCCAAGGCGTGTCTTGGTCCGGAGACGATTGTCATCCCGGAAAATATCATCACCAAGGCGCCGACGGCGGAGCTGAAGGAGAATCAGACGGACCAGGATTCGCTGCCGCCCTATGACGCGCTGGACGATATTCTGGAATGCCTGGTGGAGAAGGAGATGCCGCTTGACGACATCGTCGCGCGCGGCCATGCGCGGGAAATCGTGAAACAGGTCGAGCGGCTGCTCTATCTCGCCGAATATAAGCGCCGGCAGGCGGCCCCGGGCGTCAAGATCACCGAGAGGATATTCGGCCGCGATCGGCGCTATCCGATTACAAACAAGTTTAGAGAAAATCTCTAGAGACTTGTTTTACAGTCAAAAAACGGCATTTCGCGGTGATCGGCATTTTCCGGTCACAAACCGGCTTAGAGAAAATCTCCAGCGAGTTGCTTCTCAGGCTTAAAGAGGTGGAGGCCGCGTCGCCCTATTGTTGCTGGGGCACCTGTTTCGGGTCTTGCGCGACCTTGCCGCTCGGTACGGTCCCGGCCTTCTTGTCGGTGGCTTCGGTTTCCGCCTTCTGGTTCGCCAGCTCAATCTCGGCCGGGTCGTATTCCGCCGTCTTGCAGGAACAGCCCTTCACATATTCCTTGCGGTAGCGAAACGCATGGGGAAGGTCGTTATAGGCTGTCCGCCCGTCGGCGGAGACCGCCTGCTCGGCCTCCTCGCCGGGATTGCGGTATACGAACAGCTCGGCCGGCGCGGCGCACTGGCTCTGGCACTGGGCGATGTCGGTTGAAAAACGGCTCGGCAGGGTCGAGTAGCTGACCGGAAAATAATAGCCGTCGCAGGTGCGGACACACAAAGTACGGTAGGTTGCAAAGGGCTCGATCCGTGACGTCTGAAGGTCCTCGCGACGAGTACGGTAGGAATCGTCCTGGAAAAAGCTGGTGAACCAGCCGCCGCCATCATTGCCGCGCCGCCGGGATTCCTGCTGGTATTGGGATCCGCATCCGGCGCGCGCCAGAGCACTGATCAGCTCATCCTTGCGTTGACGCTGGCTGCGCGGATTGCGTACTGCGGTCTTCTGTTCCTGCAGGCTGGCAAGCCGCTTGCGTGCATCTTCCACCTTGCGGTGAAGCCGCATGCATTTCGGCGTGCGAACCAGAGAGCGGCCGAATAGAAAATTGCTCTTGTAGCAGCCGGAGCGTTCGACTTGTCTTTGCGTCTGCTGGTAAACCCGGTCGTATTTCCGGATTTCCGCTTCGATCTGCGGCAACTGATCGCGGCCCTGCTGGCGCCGGGTCCAGTCATTGGCCAGTTCCTGCTCCAGCTGCATGCAGCGCAGCTGATGGGCCGAGGGCTGTTGTGCCGGGTAGGCCTGCCGCTGCTGGGCCTGACGCTGCTGGCTTGGGTAGGGAACGTCCTGAAGCGGGCGCGGCGCCTGGGCGTGAACGGCAGTCGCGGCCGCGATCATGCCGGCCAGGGTGCATAATCCGCCAATAGCCCGCGCGCGGATCATATGCATGATCCGGCCGGGCACCCGATTATCGGAATATCTGCGTTTGGACAACACTGTGCTTTCCTAATAGATGCCAATTATGCAGCCTGTCAGTCTGGCGGGTCAATGCGGCGCCAATACGTCACGTCAACTTCTTCCCTAGCATCGGAAATCTGCTGGATATAGACCTTGTTTATGCACCTCTTTATGAACCGGTAGCCACGCTGGTTCAAACGCCTTGACCTTGGACCTCTTCTTGACCATTCTCCGGGCCATGAATGGCGCATATTACAAGAGCGCGGCGCGGGGTTGCCTTTGCGGCATCGTCATTACCGGCTAGCACATCGCTGGCGCGGCCGTTCACCCCTTTTCATATCTAGCAGAAAGAACGTCCCGACCGCCGGCAGGAAGAGGGATACCGAGTGAGTCTTGAACTTTACAACACGCGGTCGCGAAAGAAAGAGCCGTTCACGCCCCTCGATCCGGAACAGGTGCGCGTGTATGTATGCGGGCCTACCGTCTATGATTTTGCCCATATCGGCAATGCGCGGCCGGTCATAGTCTTTGACCTGCTCTACCGGTTGCTGCGCCACATCTACGGCGAGACCCATGTCAAATATGTTCGCAACATCACCGACGTCGATGACAAGATCAATGCCCGTGCCGCGCACGAGGGTATTTCCATAGGCGAGGTCACCGAGCGCACGACGAAGCAGTTCCACGACGATATCGCCGCGCTTGGCGCGTTGCCGCCCGGCATTGAACCGCGGGCGACAGAACATATCCCGCAGATGCGCGCATTGATCGATAAGCTTGTCGCAAACGGCCACGCCTACGCGGCTGAGGATCATGTGCTGTTCCATGTGCCCTCGATGGCGGGATACGGCAAGCTGTCGGGCCGCTCGGTGGATGAAATGCAGGCCGGTGCCCGTGTCGAAGTGGCGCCGTACAAAAAGGACCCGATGGACTTCGTTTTATGGAAGCCGTCGAGTGAAGGCGAACCCGCCTGGGACAGTCCGGCCGGGATTGCGGTGCCCGGCCGGCCCGGATGGCATATCGAATGTTCGGCCATGTCGGCGGAACATCTCGGCAAGACTTTCGATATTCACGGCGGCGGCATCGACCTTGTCTTTCCGCACCATGAGAATGAGATCGCCCAGTCGACCTGCGCTCATGGCACGCAATTCATGGCGCAGGTCTGGATGCATAACGGCTATCTGCAGGTCGAGGGTGAAAAAATGTCCAAATCCCTCGGTAATTTCATCACCATTCACGATTTGCTTCAGGATTGGCCAGGAGAGGCTGTCCGCCTGGCAATGCTGACGACGCATTACAGGCAGCCCTTCAACTGGACCGAGGCCGGCGTGCGGGAAGCGAAACGCACGCTGGATCACTGGTATGAACTGACCGACGGCGTAGAGACCGGCTGTATGCTGTGCGCCGATGTGCTGCAGGCACTGGAGGACGATTTGAACACGCCGAAGGCGCTGGCGGCGGTACATGAGCTGCGCCGGGAAGCGGCCAATGGCGAGAAAGCCGCCGCCGCCCGCCTGAAAGCCTGTGGACAATTTCTTGGTCTGTTAAGCAAAACAACCGAGGAGTGGTCCGCCTGGCGGCCTGCCTCGGTTAAGGTGGACGCGCAAAGGGTAGAGCAACTTATCGATGCGCGCGCTGCGGCGCGTATTGCCAGAAATTTCGCGGAAGCCGACCGGATTCGCGACGAGCTTGTCGCAATGGGTATCGCAATCAAGGACGGCCCGGAGGGGACGACGTGGGAAGTCGCGCGATGAAGAAGCCGAAAAACTGGGACACCGCCTTCCCGCGCCATTGGCTGCGTTACGTCGCGCTCAAGCTTCTGGTGCTCGCCGGGGCGGTACTTCTGGCCTTTTATCTGGCCGGTATGCTGTAGGGATACGTGGATGGGCAAGGAACGGCTTTATCTGTTCGATACAACGTTGCGTGACGGGGCGCAGACGATTGGCGTCGATTTTTCGCTGGAAGATAAAATACTGATTGCCGGAACGCTCGATGCGCTTGGCATCGACTACATCGAGGGCGGGTATCCCGGCGCCAACGCGACCGATACGGAATTCTTCGCAAGCAAATGGCCGTTCGAAAATGCGCGCTTTACCGCTTTCGGCATGACCAAGCGGGTCGGCAGAAGCGTTTCGAACGATCCCGGCTTCCAAGGCATCCTGCAGGCCGAATGCGAGGCGATTTGCCTTGTTGCCAAGTCGTGGGACTATCACGTCCGCGTCGCTCTGGGGATTTCCAACGAGGAAAATCTTGAGAGTATTTCGGAGTCGATCAAAGCGGTCTGCGACACGGGCCGCGAAGCCATGCTCGACTGCGAACATTTCTTCGATGGTTACAAGGGCAACCGCGATTATGCGCTGGCGTGCGCCAGAAGCGCGTACGACGCCGGCGCGCGCTGGATTGTTCTTTGTGACACCAACGGCGGGACGCTCCCGTCCGAGATCGAGGAAATCGTCGCCGATGTCGCCAAAGCAATACCGGGCGGTCATCTCGGCATTCATACGCATAACGACACTGAAAATGCGGTTGCCAACACGCTGGCGGGCGTCCGCGCCGGCGCGCGTCAGATCCAGGGGACGCTCAATGGCGTCGGCGAGCGCTGCGGCAACGCCAATCTGACATCCGTGATCCCGACGCTGATGCTCAAGTCGGAATTCGCCGACCGGTTCGATACGGGCGTTACTCCGGGGCAGCTGCGCACTCTGACCCATGCATCGCGAATGCTCGATGAAATTCTCAACCAGGCCCCCAACCGGCACGCTCCCTATGTGGGCGAATCCGCTTTCGCGACCAAGGCAGGCATTCACGCATCGGCAATCCTGAAAGACCCGATGACCTACGAACATATCGATCCGGAGGCGGTCGGTAACCAGCGGCGTGTGCTCGTATCCGATCAGGCGGGCAAGTCCAACATCCAGGGCGAACTGGAGCGGATCGGCATTTCGGTGTCCAAAGGCGATCCCGCGCTCTCGGACTTGCTCGAAGAGGTGAAGCGGCGTGAAGCCGCCGGCTATGCCTATGACGCGGCGGAGGCGTCATTTGAACTGCTTGCCCGGCGCAAGCTTTCCAATGTCCCGCGCTTTTTCGAGGTCGACAGTTTCCGGGTTCTGGTGGAGCGCCGCCACAATGCTATCGGCGAACTTGTCACCGTCTCCGAGGCCACTGTAAAAGTCCATGTGAATGGCGAAACCATGATGAGCGTGGGCGAAGGCAATGGGCCCGTCAACGCGCTGGACTCGGCGTTACGCAAGGATCTCGGCAAATACCAGGACTTTATCGAGGACCTGGCGCTCGTGGACTACAAGGTGCGGATCCTGACCGGCGGCACCGACGCGACGACGCGCGTGCTGGTGGAAAGTCGTGATGGGGAGGGAAATCGCTGGTTCACGGTTGGCGTATCGCCCAACATTGTCGATGCTTCCTTTGAAGCGCTGCTGGACTCGATCAACTACAAGCTGATCCGAGATGGCGCGCCCGCGCCGTAGCCCGCCTTGTCTCCTGACCCTTCTATGACCGGGCTCGAACAGACCTGACGCTTCCGCCTATTTCCAGGCAAGATCGCAATCGCGGGGCTCCGCGATGTTGGCGCCGATTTTTTCAAAGGTTTCGACCAGCTTTGCCGTCTCCTCTTGCTTTTTGCACAGCATGCGATCGGCCTGCCGCAGCCGGGCGTCGACCCGCGCGGAGAGCATGTCATAGTCAATCGGCTTGGTCAGATAATCGTCGGCGCCGAGATCGAGGCCATCGATGATGTGATCCCTGTCAGCCAGCGCTGAAAGGAACAGGAACGGCATTTCCGCGAATTCGGGGTGTTTATCCCGCAGCGTTTTCAGCAAGACATAGCCGTTCATGCTTGGCATCGAGATATCGCTGATGACCAGGTCCGGCTTATGCCCGACAATCATTTCCAGCCCGATGGACCCGTCGGTGGCCTCAAGGACGTTGTGGCCCGCATCCGACAATTCCTCGGACAGAATTCGCAGAAGCTCGGCGTCGTCTTCAATGCAGAGAATTTTTGCCATATCCTTTTCCTCCAATACTTCTCATCTACGCCGCCCTGGTTTCACCCTGTCTGTCTGGTGCCTGTGCGTTGACAGGCAGACAGACGGTAAAAGTGCTGCCGACTTCTTTGGTGCTCTCGAGCGTGATCGAACCGTTATGAAGTTCAACGAGAGTCTGTACGAGGTTCAGCCCGATCCCCGTGCCGGGTATTCCGGTCGACGTTTTCGCCCTGAAAAACCGGGTAAACATTTTCGGCAAATCTTCCTCGTCGATGCCGAGACCGGTATCTTGTACGCTTACCATCGCATTGGCGCCGGCAGTCCAGCCTTTCACCATGATGTCGGTTACCTCTGAAGAGTATTTGCAAGCATTGGACAGCAAGTTCGTAAAAACTTGGTTTAGCGCCGTTTCATCTCCAGTAATATATTCAGGTAAACCCTTTAAATCGCAGATGATGTTGTGTTTTTTTCCGATTTGGCGTTGTCGGGCGCAAACTTCGCTGATCAGCTTCTGCAGGTCACATTTGGCGACATTGATTTCGATCTTGCCTGCGTCCATTCGCGCCGCGGACAGGGTGCTTTCCATAAGAGTGGTCATTGTCTGAACGGCGCTCCGGATCTTCATTGCCCGCTCCACGAGGTCTTCGGGAGTAATCTTGTCCTTCCGGCGGATCAGCCGCTGCACCATGCCGTCGATTACGGCTAGCGGTGTGCGGAATTCGTGCGAGGCCATGGAGACGAACTGGCGCTGCAATTCGTTCAGTTCCTTTTCCTTGACAAGAGATATTTCCAGTCGCTCGGCCTTTGATTTCAGTTCCGCGGTGGCCTCGTTGACAAGCCCCTGAAGCTGGTCGCGATGGTCGACTAGCTGCTTCTTGGCCTTATTGCTCTCGGTCACATCGTGGGACAGGTTGAACATATGGGGCTCCCCGCCCACCTCGACATACTCGCCGGAAACCAGCATATCGATCAGTTCGCCGCCCTTTGACCGGTACCGGGTTTCATATCTGGTGACGACATCGTCTTTTTTGAGCGAGGCGACAAAATGCGCTCGATGGCTCGGGTCAGACCAGATTCCCAAATTAACGGACGAATTGCCAATCGCTTCGTCGCGCGTGTAGCCCAGGGTCGTGAGCCAGGCTTCGTTGACATTGTGAATCGTGCCGTCCGGACGTGAGATGGAGAGCGGAATCGGGCTTTTCTGGAAAGCCTTCGAGAACAGCTCCTCGCTCTGCTTAAGGGCCTCTTCGACACGCTTGCGCTCGGTGATGTCGATACAGGTTGAAACGAAGCCGCCACCTTCGGGCAAAGGGAAGCCCTGGAGTTCCAAAACTGTCCCGTCGGGACGTCGCCTCTCGATGGAATAGCGTTCAAACTTGCGGAGCTCGGCGACGCGCGCGCGGGCGATTGCATGGGCATCGCCCGGGCCATAGCGTCCATTTTCGGCATTGTACAGGGCGATATCAGCTACATGCGTGCCGACTGCGTATCTGTCCTGCGGAATATCCAGAACCTTGTGATAGTTCCTGTTGACGATCCGAAGAACGAGGTTGGCGTCATAAGCCGCTATGCCACCGGGGAAACTGTCGATAACGGCGCGCAGCAGGTCGGCCGAGTTCTTGCGCTCGCTAATGTCCTCATGTGTGGCCAGCCAGCCGCCGTCAAGCATGGGGCAATGTGAAATGAGGATCGTGCGGCCATCGGTAAGCCGTTGGGACTTTTGGGAGGTTACACGCTCGCCAATGGCCGACATCCGCTCCTCGATATATTGCTCGGGGGAAACACCGCCATAATTTTCGTTGTCAATACGCAGCTCGAGTATTTCCCGGAACGTCATGCCGGTGGCCATCTGCTCTTCGGAAAGTCCGTACATATCGGCATAGCGCCGGTTGCTGACGATCAGCCGCTGGGCGCCGTCGAACATGCACAGGCCCTGGCTCATATTGTTCAGTGCCGCGTCGAAGCGTTCATTCTGATCGCGAAGCGCCTGGTCGCGTTTATGTAGTTCGCGATACTGGATCTGCAGCTTGGCTTCCGCTTTTCTACGCTCGGTGATGTCTTCATGGGTTGTCAGCCAGCCCCCGTCAGACATCGGTTGATGGACGATCTCGATGGATCGGCCGTCACTGAGTTGCTGTATTTTTGTCGAGCGTATGCCGCTAGTGACCCAGGCCATCCGTTCATCGATGTAGGCCTCGGGGCTTCCCTCTCCGTAGAGGCCGTTTGCAATCCGGTATTCCAGGATCTCGCGCAGCGTCACACCTGGCTGCATAAGGTCTGCTGGCAGGCCGTACATTGTCGCGTAGCGCTGGTTGGAGACGATGAGACGCTGTTCGCCATTGAACATGCATACGCCCTGCACCAGGTTTTCCAGAGCAAGGTCAAATCTGTCATTCTGCTGGCTGAGTGCTTTACCCAGCATTTCCTGTGAGGCCGCCGCCCGACGCTTCACTTCCTCCAATGCGCGGTTGCGTTCGTTTATTATCCGAAGCGCCAAAGGGCAAAGAGCGAGCAGCGCGCCGATCGCGGACAAGGTTGCGACAATGACAATACGCCAATCCTCTTCCCTTGAATGATGAAAGCTCGTGTCAAACCAATTGCAAAGGATGATTTCGCAGAGGAAGAATTGCCACAGACTGGCTATTGCGAAGACCAGACCCACGGCCAGTCCGGCAAACAATGTCGCCTTCCATGGGCTTATCTGCGGCGAGTTTTGCATGGGTCTTTCCGTCCGGTTGCCCAGCCTATTGGCGAACGGGAAAAAGAAGCTTCTTCAAGGCGCTGTATTCGCTCCGTCTTGTTGGAAGATTCGCTCTTTTGCGTAAAGAAAAGGTTAGAGCATTCGAATGCAGGCGGCGCATTTGTGCAGTGAAACGGGAAATTCGCAGGCCCTGCGCCCCAGGCGATAGCTGACTGAATTCGCGGACCGGTTCAGAACCAGACGCCGGGCCAGTAATAGCGAGGCCTCGAATTGTTTGGCGCCAACCCGGTTGTCTGCGGCTGACCATGCGGACTCAGCCGCGCGTGGCCACTGGCGGGTGGTCGAAACTCAAGAAGCCGGCGGACCCGTTCGGCGGTCGGCGGATGGGATCGCAGCAGGGAGGGCATCGGGATCTTTCTGCCGGAAGGAAACATGTCTTCCCACATATTTCCCTGGTAGCGCTCCAGTTTTTCCAGCGCACTGGCCAGCGCAGCCGGATCACCGGTCAGTTCAGCACCTTCGAGGTCCGCGTCATACTCGCGCGCGCGCGACAGCGCCAACTGCAGCAGGCTGCCAAATGTCGGAGCGAAGTAAAGCAGCGCCACCGCCGCCCATGGAATACCGTCCCCTCCCGCGAAGACGGTCGGAAGATTGAACAGAAACAAAAAGACGCCGAGCCACGACATTATCTGTGTCAGCCTGCTGAAGGTATCCGCCAGTCCCATGATCCACAGATCGTTATTTGCGATGTGGCTAATTTCGTGAGCGAGAACGCCAGCGACCTCGCGCAACGTCAATTTCTCCAATAGCCCGGAACTGACGCCGATAGCGGCATTGTCCGGCTTTCCGGCGGCGAATGCGTTCAAGGTCGGGCTCGGAATGAGATTCAGTTTTGGGACCGAGGGCAGGGCGGCCCGCTCGCTTAGGGCCCGTATGATGGCGTTAAGCTCGCCGGCTTCGCTGTCTGCAAGCGGACGTGCCCTGAACATGCGCATCACCATGCCGGGCGTAATCCTGGGCCCGATGGCAAAAGAGAGCATGGCCCCGGCAAGCCCCCACAAGACGCCGCTCCATCCCCAGATGATGAGCGCGCACAGGCTCATCAACAGGGCCATCCCCGCAATCAGGATGAGAGAATGGATGATATTTCTGAATCTGCGAGCTTGGTATCGTTTGTCGTCGTGGCGCTCCATTTTTTTGTAACGGTCTTTCCTTTATCGAATGCGCGCGAACAGGTGCCGGTCGGATGTTATTGACATTCATTGCGGAATCCAAAAAAACTATTTCGACCCGGCAGAAGACTTGGAGAAATTGTCATGGCGAAAACTGCCGGACGCAGGCAAAGCACGCCGCAGCGTTCGCCAAAGCCGCCAAAGCCGCCGGGCGCATCGCAAGCAAACACGTTAGATGAGATATTTGCCGGCGTTACGGTCTTTCTGGCAATGTCATACATTGTGGTGGCCAATCCCACGATACTGGCGACCGCAGGACTCCCGACTAGTCCGGTATTTGTTGCAACATGCCTGACAGCGGCGATCGGGTCGATCGCATGCGGTCTCTGGGCGAAATCACCGACGGCCATGGCTCCGGGGATGGCATTCAATGTTTTTGTAGCAGACTATGTCGTCAAACGCGCCGAGGTCGACTGGGCCGCCGCGTTGATCGCCTGTGCCTGTGCTGGTGTCGTATTTGTCTTGCTGTCCTGGTCTGGCGTACGGCGCATACTCATACAATCGCTCCCGGGTCCGATCAAAATCGCGATTAATGGCGGCATTGGGGCAATACTCGCCGCTGCCGCTGTAGGATTTCTCAAAGAGGAACTTGCCCGCCAACCTGCCGGCTCATATGGCAGTGTCATTGTCTATGTGCTGTTTTTCGCCGGGCTTGCAATAATCTTCGGCGGAGACATCCACCTCAAAGACAAGGCCAAACAGCGAAGAGAATCAGGGGAAGACGGCCGGTTTCTTGGCATTCTTGCGAGTGCAGCTCCGGCTTTTTCCGTCGCTGTTTTGACGCTCGCAGCCCTTTCAATGCTCGAAGCGCCGGATGTCGGCATCACGGTGTCCGTCTCCGATCTGTGGCCCTGGGATAACATCTCCTTGGGCGACACCCTGAGTCGCCGTGATGCCTTGATACTTATACCACTTGGTATGTTCGTGCTTTATATGCTGCTGGCAGATATTGCCGGGACGCCATACCAGCTGCTCGACAAGAATGTGATGGGTGAGGCGAAATTCACGCGGGCTGTTGACCGCGGCTTCAAGGTCGACTCTGCGATGAATGTTTTGGGCCCGGTGTTCGGCACCTCGCCGGTTGTCTATTACGCAGAGAATAACGCCGGAAAACTGGCAAAAGGCCAAGGCGGCACAGTTGCCATCGTTGCCGGGTTGCTTTTTTTGGTGACGCTGGTCGGCGTTCTGGCCTTTAGCTTGGCGGGTTATCAGGTGTTCCGGATCATCCCTAAAATCGCGATCGCGCCTATTCTGTTCTACGTCGGGCTCAAAGTCATAGCCGAGTATATGGGCGAGGAGACCGACGCCACCGGCGACAATTTCTGGCGGACGGAAATTTCCGGAGAGCGCTATTTGATACCGGCAGCGGTCACCGTTGTTATCACGCCGCTTGCGGGGCTCGAAAACAGTCTGGCAGCAGGGCTTGTGGCCTTCTTTCTTTGCTTGCCGAAGTGGGATTATCCAGCAGGCCGTATTGCTTCAGCGGGTGTTTTGCTCGGATTGGGAATCCTGGCACTGGCGATCCAGTATTTTAGCAAGTGATTGCCCGGTCGGATTTGGTCTGCTGCAATATCAGCGAGACAGCGTCCGTGACGTTGCCAACTGTCTCGAATTTCAATTCATATCCGTCATGGATGAACTTGCTTTCCCGCATATGCGTGAACAGCTGAACCAAGATATCCCAATAACCTTCCATATTGACGAGCACTATCGGCTTGTTGTGCACGCCGATTTGCGACAGCGTGAGTTGCTCCATGAATTCCTCAAGCGTTCCTACGCCGCCGGGAAGCGCTATAAACGCGTCGGCCTTCTCGTACATGAGGTTTTTTCTTTCCGCCATCGATCCTGTTACAACCAGTTCCTGAACGTCCTCGAAGGCGTGTTCAGTGCCAAAAAGAAAGTCAGGGATTATGCCGGTGACATGACCGCCGGCGCTAAGTACGGAGCGGGCCACTTCCCCCATCAGGCCAAGCCCGCCGCCGCCATAAACCAGACCGATGTCCGCCCTCGCCAGGGCATCGCCAAGGTCGCGCGCGGCCTGTGCGTAAGCGGGATTGAGGCCCGATCCGGAACCGCAATACACGCATATTCTTTTGACTTTTCTATTCATGGCCGCATCTGGCACAGGACCTCGCGAGCCGTCAAGCATTGGGCGCGCGCGTGGTGCGCCGTGGAGCTCGAGCGTTAACTCAGGAACTCACAAATGTCGTCCATGACCCAGGGTCCGGACCCCTGGTACGCATCGCCTCGGCTCATGTGATTCGCTTATCTTTTCCGATTTCACTAAAGTGTTTGGGGACAGGCGAAACAGCGTGGCTGTTCGGTGTTGCCCGGAAGGGCCTATTTCGGAAATAGACAAGATGCCGCTTTACCAGTTGTTTTTTTATCTCTTATTCGGAGCGGCTCTTTTCGGCGGCGGTGGCGCCGTAATCCATAATCTTGCGCCCGCGCCGCGCGAACAGGCCGAAGTGCAAAGGCTGGTGCCCGCTGTCCGGCCCGCCGAGGCTCCCGCCCGCGCCGCTTCGCCGGATCGCGGTGCAACGCCAGCGCAGACGGTCCAACCCGCGTCCGTGCCGTCTTTCGACGTCGTGCGTATCGAGGAGAATGGCGACGGCGTCATCGCCGGACGCGCGGAACCCGGCTGGACCGTGACAATCGAGGCGGGAGACGACAAGATCGGTACTGCGGTGGCCGACCGGAATGGTGAGTGGGCGGTTGTGCTGGACAAGCCCCTGCTTCCCGGCGAGCATTCGATCGGGTTGCGGTCTATGTCTCCGAGCAAGAGCCAGGGCAGTGTCTCCGAGCAGCGCGTCGCTATATCCGTCGCAAAACCGAAAACCCAGGACGAAACCATCGTCGCTTTGTCTCAGCCGGGCAAACCGACGCGTGTGCTGACGCCCCGGGAGAGCAGCGAGGCGCCACCAGCCGAAACCAGGACAAGAGAGTTTCAGCCGCCTTCCGAAGCCGCCGAACCGGCGCCGCGCGAATCCATGGCCGCGGCCGAACCCGCCGCGCCGCGCGCACCCAAGGATGCGGCCGGACTTCCCGAACAGGTGGTCGCCTTTGATGCGGTCGACTATGAAGTCAACGCCGCGGGCGAGGGCAAGCTGTTCCTTTCCGGGCAGGCGGAACCTGGAATGAGAATAACGCTGTATCTTGATAATAATCGCGTCGGTGAGGCGGTGGCCGCTCCGAACGGATTATGGACCTTCGAGAGTCTGCGCACCTTGCTTCCGGAAAAGTCTCACACGATGCGCGCCGACGCGGTGCAGTCGGACGGCCAGGTGGCCTCGCGCGCCGAGGTGCCGTTCCAGCCGCAGCCGACGCCTCCCGCGCCGGTAGTGAGTAAAGCCGCGCCCGCGCCACCGGCCCCTGAAACGGAGCCGAAAAAGCAAGAGCCTCGGATTGCCGCCGCGCCCGTGCCGCCTGTCGCTGAAACGCAAACAAAACAGCAGGAACCCAAGATGGCTGTGGCGCCCGCGCCACCGGCCCCTGAAGCGGAGCCAAAAAAGCAAGAGCCTCGGACGGCCGCCGCGCCCGTGCCGCCTGTCGCTGAAACGCAATCAAAACAGCAGGAACCCAAGATGGCAGTGGCGCCCGCGCCACCGGCTGCTGAAACTGTCCCAAAAGAGCAGGCAACTCAGGCGGCCGCTGAGCCCGCCGTATCGCCTCGCGCGACAGTTACGCGCGAAGCGGCAACCACACCACCGTCAACAAGCAAGACGGAAGGGCAGCAGAAAGAATCCCGGATGGCCGCCGCGTCTGCGTTCGCGCCCGAAGCTGGCGGCAAAACCCGTGAAGAAACGCAATCGCCGCCGCCGCGAGCCGCGCGGGCCCCTGAGACCACCGGCACGGCGCCCGAGCCTGTTGCTTCCGCCCGGGAAACCGTTCCCGCCGCACCGGCCCCCGAGACAGCCACCCCGGCACCGGCCGTCACAGCGGCTGCGCCCGTAGTTGCCGCACCGGTTGAAACCGGACAAGGGCAAACCGCCAAACAGCGTCCGATCCTGCGACAAATCCGTTCCATTGTCGTTCGCCGCGGCGACACCTTGTGGCATATCGCGGAGCGGCGTTATGGTCACGGCAAGCGCTATACTGTTATTTACAAGAGCAATCGGCGTCAGATCCGCAATCCGCACCTGATCTACCCGGGACAGGAATTCCGGCTACCCTCCCGCTGAGCTTGACTGGAGCGGATGCTTGCGGGGAAGAGCCGGCGACTCTATCTCTTTTGATTGCAAGGAATAGGGGCACGGCTTTCGCCGATGCCCCCTTTGTTTCAGCGCGCTCGGCGCGTAACGGGTAAATTTTAGACATGGCGCAGATGGAAAACGACAAAAGGGCAGACGGTCTGCTCGCCGCGCGTGCGGGACATATCGATGTCCTGCGCGGTCTGCTGCCCTATGTCTGGCCCGTCGGCCGCAGGGATTTGAAGATACGTGTGTTGCTCGCATTCGTGGCGCTTGTCGTTGCCAAGATTGTGACGGTGGCGGTGCCCATTGCATACAAGGCCGCTGTCGACGGGCTGACCGGTCAGGCTTCCGGGGTACAGCCCGGTCAGATCAGTGCCGTGCAATTGGCGGTTGTTCCGGTATTCGTGATTATCGCCTATGGCGTTGGCCGGGTGATGATGATCGTCTTCGCCCAGATCCGCGATGTGCTGTTCACGAAGGTCGGCCAGAACGCGGTGCGCGTGCTCGCTAAGGAGACCTTCGAACATCTTCACCTGCTGTCCCTGCGGTTTCATCTGGAGCGGCGGACCGGGGGTCTTAGCCGGATCATCGAGCGCGGCACCAAGGCGGTCGAGCTGATTATCCGCATGGCGATATTGAATACGATACCGACGGTGATCGAGGGGATATTTATCGCCGTCCTGGTGTGGCGCTATTTCGGGCCCGATTTCGTTGCCATTATCGCGGTCACTATCGCGTTCTATGTCTGGTTCACGTTCCAGGCCAGCGAGTGGCGGATCGAAATTCGCCGCGAATTGAACGATTCCGATACCGAGGCGAATTCCAAGGCTGTGGATAGCCTGCTGAATTACGAGACGATCAAATATTTCGGGAATGAGGAACTCGAGGCCCAGCGCTTCGACTCCTCGATGGCGAAGTATGAGAACGCCGCCATCCGGACATTTTATTCGCTGGGGATATTGAATTCGGGTCAAGCCCTGATCTTTTCCATCGGGCTGACGCTCTGCATGCTGCTAGCGGCGCGCGGCGTGGTCGATGGAAGCATGACGCTTGGCGACTTCGTCATGGTCAATGCGCTGCTGATCCAGCTCTATCAGCCGCTCAATTTCATGGGCATGGTGTATCGCGAGATCAAACAGGGACTCGTCGATATCGAGAGCATGTTCGCATTGCTGCGGCAGCCGGCGGAAATTGTCGACGAACCGGGCGCGGGAGCCCTGAAGGTTGCGGATGGCAATATCCGGTTCGAAAATGTGTCATTCGCCTATGAACCGGAGCGCAAAATTCTGACAGATGTGAGTTTCGAGGTTCCGGCTGGAAAAATGGTCGCGATCGTCGGCCCGTCGGGAGCGGGAAAGTCGACAATTTCGCGCATCCTGTTCCGCTTCTATGACCTCTCCGCGGGACGGGTGCTGATCGACGGTCAGGATATTACGAAGGTGACGCAGGCGTCGCTGCGCGCCGCGATCGGCATGGTCCCCCAGGACACGGTGCTGTTTAACGAAACGATCGAATACAACATCCGCTATGGCCGGCCCGAAGCCAGCGTGTCTGAAGTCCGGGAGGCGGCGAGGCTTGCGCAGATTCACGACTTCATATCGCAGCAGCCGCAAGGCTATGACACGATGGTCGGCGAGCGCGGTTTGAAGCTGTCGGGCGGCGAGAAGCAGCGTGTCGCGATCGCGCGCACGATCCTCAAAAGACCGCCGATCCTGATGCTGGACGAAGCGACCTCAGCCCTCGACAGCTATACAGAGCAGGAAATTCAGGAATCGCTGGAGCAGGTGGCGCGCGAGCGGACAACCCTGGTCATCGCGCACCGTCTTTCCACGGTCGTACATGCCGATGAGATAATCGTTCTGGAGGCGGGGCGTATCGTCGAGCGGGGAACCCATGCTTCCCTGCTGAGGCAAAATGGTCTTTATGCGGGCATGTGGGAGCGTCAGCGCGAGGCGGAAGAAGCGCTCGAGAAGCTGGCGCATGTTTTGGCGGAGGAGCCCGGTTTCGTCGTGGACGCGGCGGGCAACCGGGTTGCGGAACCTGTAAAATAACGGATATCCGAATTGCAGCGGGGAGTACGTTTTGAGCGAGCAAAGACACAGCCTTTTGGACACCATCCTGGGTGCATTCGAGCCGGTTCACCCCGATGGTCACAAATTTATCGCCGCCTTCGCCATCGCCGCGCTTCTGGCGTTCTGGCTGTCGGAGCCTTTGGGCTGGATTGGTATCGTCGCGACCGCCTGGTGCGTGTATTTTTTCCGCGACCCGGAACGGGTGACGCCGCTGCGCGACAGTCTTGTCGTTTCGCCCGCGGATGGCCGGGTGTCGGCCATCGAGAGCGTTGTGCCGCCCGACGATCTTGATCTGGGCACGGAACGCCGGACGCGAATTTCGGTATTTCTGTCGGTGTTCGACGTGCACATCAATCGCGCGCCGGTGCCGGGAAAAATTGTGAAAGCCGTCTATATTCCGGGCCTGTTCCTGAATGCGGAGCTTGACAAGGCCAGCGATGAAAATGAACGCCAGTGCCTGACAATCGAAACCGCGTCCGGCGTGCGCGTCGGATGCGTGCAGATCGCGGGTCTTGTGGCGCGCCGAATCGTGACATTCGTGGCCGAAGGGAATACGGTTGGCGCCGGTGAGCGGGTCGGATTGATCCGCTTTGGCAGCCGTGTCGATATTTATTTGCCGCCCGGCGTAAACCCGCTTGTCGCGGTCGGGCAGCGTGCCGTCGGCGGTGAGACCATTCTCGCCGACATGGATTCCGATGAGGCTGCCCGCGACGCCCGGGCGAGCTGACGGCGAGTTCCGGGATCGGGTTTATGCGGACCTTGCCGGCCCTGAGTTGAAGGTTATTCAATGACCCATGTATTTCCGCCATTCGATCCGGAGAAACCGGCCGAGGCAAGGAAGGACCGCCGCCGCCGCGTGTTCAAACGCGGTCCGGTGCCCGTGCGGATACTTATTCCGAGCATGTTCACGCTGCTGGCGCTGTGTGCCGGTCTCACCGCGATCAGGATGGCCATTGAGCACCGCTATGACGTGGCGATTGCGGCATTGGTTCTCGCGGCCGTTCTGGACGGTATCGATGGCAGGGTGGCGCGTCTTCTGAAGGCCACTTCCCGGTTTGGCGCGGAGCTCGATTCGCTGGCGGATTTCGTCAATTTCGGTGTCGCGCCGGTGATCGTCATCTTCACTTGGGCGCTTGGGGAGACGAAAACCGCAGGCTGGATCATTGTGCTGATCTTTTCGATTTGCATGGCCCTTCGCCTTGCACGTTTCAACGTCACACTCGATGCGACCGATCAGCCGGTCTGGCAGGGCAACTTTTTCGTGGGCGTCCCGGCGCCGGCCGGCGCCTTGCTGCTGCTGCTGCCGCTTTATGTCGAAAATCTCGGTTTTGCAAAAATCTCGACGCTTACACCGGTTGTGCTGGCCTATACGCTGCTGATCGCCTTTCTGACGATTAGCTGGGTGCCGACCTATTCGGGCAAATCCGTGGGCCAGCGGGTTGCGCGCGAATATGTCATGCCGGTTTTTCTGTGCGGCGCGCTTTTCGTCGCATTGCTGCTGTCCTATCCCTATATCGTCCTGACGCTTGGTTCGCTGGCATACCTTGCGGTCATCCCGGTCAGTTTCCTCAGCTATCGCAGACAGGAAAAACGCGCGGCCGAAAAGGTCAAGTCACAGAACGGCTCCAGCCGCCGCTCCAAAGAGCAGCCCGATGACGCCAGCCGGCCGCACGCCTGACTTATCCCGATATTGGAACCCACATGACAAACAGGCTAAGCCCGGTAGGCGCGCTCGACACTTTGCCACGCAAACAGCTGTTGAGCTTTCCCACCCCTATTGAGGAAATGCCCAATCTCGGCGCCGCGCTGGGGCGGTCCGGGCTTTATGTCAAGCGTGACGATCTCACCGGTCTCGCCTTTGGCGGCAACAAGGTGCGTCAGCTTGAATATTATGTCGGGGCGGCTTTGGCGGAAGGAGCCGATACCATTCTCATCACCGGCGCCGTCCAGTCCAATTTCGTCCGGCTGGCGGCCGCGGCGGCGCGCAAATGCGGCATGGACTGCCATCTGCAGCTGGAGGAACGCGTACCGAAAAACGACCCCACCTACAAGCAGTCCGGCAACGTACTCATCGACCGGATTCTTGGCGCGACCATCCACGCCTATCCCGATGGCGAGGATGAGGAGGGCGCCGACCGGCGGCTGCACGAGATCGCGGAAGGTCTCAGGAAGAAAGGCCGCAATCCCTACGTCATTCATCTGGCGCCGGGCCATGCGCCGTTGGGGGCGCTGGGCTATGTCGATGCGGCACGGGAGATCCTTTTCCAGTCCGCCGGGGCAGGGCTCGAATTCGACCAAATCGTGGTCGCCTCGGGGAGCGGCCACACCCATGCGGGGCTGTTGTTCGGACTAAGGGCGGTTGGTTCGGGCATCCCGGTTACCGGAATCTGCGTGCGCCGGCCGGCCGATCAGCAGAGCCCGCGCCTCATTTCACGGTGCGGGGAAATCGCCGAACTGCTCGGTATGGAGCCGGTGGTTCGCGATGAGGATGTAGTCGTCAGGGACGACCATCTTGCACCGGGATACGGACGCATGAATGAGGCTGTGATCGCCGCTCTCAAGCTTGCCGCCGAGACCGAGGGGCTGATTATGGATCCCGTTTATACGGCAAAGACGATGGCCGGTTTTCTCGATATCGCCCGGTCGAATGATCCGACGAGCAAGATGCTGTTCGTTCATACCGGCGGTACGCCGGCGCTGTTCGCTTATGAAAAAGAACTGACAGCCGCCGCCGGCTGAGGCTTATCGGAACGGCCGGCGCAGCTTTGGCAGGCGGGGGCGCACACGGGGGATGACGCGCGGCAGGGTCCGCGGCACCGCTTTCAGCGGTCTTGTGCCTTGTCGAAGCAAACGGCCACCGAGAAGGTCGGCCCGCTTGAACCGCGCGACCGGATCAATTTTCAGCTGCCGGCCAATAAAGGGAAAGGCGTGGGCGAAGTCGACGCCGGCAAAAAAGGATCCATCCCATTTCAGCGGGTCGGAGATCAGACCGTTGCGCCGGATATGATAAAAGAAGCCGCGCTTGTTCAACCGCCTGCAGCTCGCCGGAGTCGGGCAGACATCGATCTCTCCCTCGACAAGCAGGAGCGCGATTTCGCCGTCATCATTTACAAATCCGTCGAAGATCGTACCGCGCACGCCAATCGTCGTGACCGGCGTATTGATGCGGTAGGCCGTTTTGGCGCTTTTACCGGTAATAAAGCGGAAGGCGCCCTTCGCTGCCTGGATGACGATCTCACCGTCCTTGCTGGCGGGGTCGTATACGAAATTGTCGTGGGTGATTGTG
>JAJFHO010000090.1 GCA_021775575.1 Hyphomicrobiales bacterium | reverse complement strand
CTACAAGGAAGCAATGGTTCCCGATGTGATGCCGGAATCGCTGCTTGTTGTCGGCTCCGGCGCCATCGGAATAGAGTTTGCGAGCTTTTACCGCACACTCGGAGTGGAAGTGACCGTGGTCGAGATCATGGACCGCGTTTTGCCGGTCGAGGATGCCGAAATTTCCGACCTCGCTCAAAAGGCGTTCGAGAAACAGGGCATGCGGATTCTCACCAATACGTCGGTTGAGAAACTTTACAGGGGAGCCAAATCTGTTACCGCCGCCGTCAAGCCCGCCGGAGCCGGCGCAGCGGAGGAAATAGCCGTTGATAGGGTGATTCTCGCCGTTGGCATTACCGGCAATGTGGAGGATATCGGGCTGGAAGATGCTGGCGTCACGGTTGCGAAAGGTCATATCGTCATCGATGAATGGTGCCGCACGGGCGTGGAGGGCGTCTACGCCATCGGCGATGTCGCGGGCCCGCCCTGGCTTGCGCACAAGGCCAGCCATGAAGGCGTCCTGTGTGTCGAAAAAATTGCCGGCGTCGAGGGCGTGCACCCGATGGATGTTTCGAATATTCCCGGCTGCACCTATTGCTGGCCGCAGGTCGCCAGCGTCGGCCTGACGGAAGAAAAGGCAAAGGAAGCGGGTCGCGAGATCAAGGTCGGCCGCTTTCCCTATCAGGGCAATGGCAAGGCGATCGCACTTGGCGAACCCGACGGCTTGATCAAGACCGTTTTCGATGCAAAAACCGGCGAGTTGCTCGGTGCGCATATGATCGGAGCGGAGGTGACCGAGTTGATTCAGGGTTATGGCATCGCCAAAACGCTGGAAACGACGGAAGCGGAACTCATGCACACCATCTTCCCGCATCCGACTCTATCGGAGATGATGCATGAATCCGTGCTCGACGCCTATGGACGGGTGATGCATATCTGAATTTCATTCACTATCATCGGCGAGCTGGCAAAGGTGCGCGGCAAAACGCCGGGAAGGAGGCATAATGAACGCATTGATGGATCTGGGCGGTGGTGTCGGCATCATCGGAACATTGTTGATTGGCGGGATCGCGGGGTGGATCGCGGAAAATCTCATGAAAGCCAATCATGGGCTGCTGATGAATATCCTGGTCGGAATCCTGGGTTCTTTCATTGGTGGATTTCTGGCCAACGCTCTGGGTCTGCGGCTCGGCGAAATCTTCCAGGGGTGGTTCCTCGGCAATCTGATCATCTCGGTAATCGGCGCCTGCATCCTCATCGCCGGCTACAGATTGCTGAAGTCACGGCAATAGACCTAGCTAAGAGAAAAACTTAATTAAGGAAGGCAATCTAATGAATTTCCTGTATTTTCTTCTTATCGGACTTATTGCTGGTTTCCTCGCCGGCCAGATTATGGGCCGGAAGCAGGACCTCATCATGAACCTGGTCATCGGGTGCGTTGGCGCCATTCTTGGCGGTTTCCTGGCCGGCCTTATCGGTCTTGCAGCCTACGGTCTTATCGGCCAGCTTGCGGTCGCGACCCTGGGCGCGGTTCTGCTCATTTTCATCGTGCGAAAACTGCGCTGAAGGGCGCGGAGCGTACCGCACGGGAGATTTGGACGATATCGGCATGGTGACTGTTCTCGATACCCGCAATGGCGCCGCTGCCGGCACGGCGGAGGTTCGCCATCCGGAGAAGCAGCGCAATCCCGATACGCCGATATTGCGCAAACCGTCCTGGATCCGCGTCAAGGCGCCGGGTTCTCCTGTCTATCAGGAGACCCGGCGTATCATGCGGGACAACAATCTCAACACGGTGTGCGAGGAGGCGGGCTGCCCGAATATCGGTGAATGCTGGTCCAAGAAACACGCGACCATGATGATTATGGGGGACATCTGCACCCGGGCCTGTGCCTTCTGCAACGTGCGCACCGGCCTGCCGGATGCTCTCGACCCGAGCGAACCTGAGAATGTCGCCCGCGCGGTTGCAAAACTCGGACTTCAGCATGTTGTTGTCACATCGGTCGATCGCGACGATCTAAGTGACGGTGGCGCAGCGCATTTCGCATCCGTCATAGCGGCGATACGCAAACGCTCTCCCGGCACGACAATCGAAGTGCTAACACCTGATTTTCTTAGGAAAGACGGGGCGTTGGAGAAAGTTGTTGAAGCAACGCCTGATGTGTTCAATCATAATCTGGAGACAGTCCCCTCGCTCTATCTTACGATCCGGCCCGGGTCGCGTTATTTTCATTCCCTGCGGCTCCTTCAGCGGGCCAAGGAACTGGACCCGGCTTTGTTTACGAAGTCGGGGATCATGGTCGGGCTTGGCGAGGAGCGGAACGCTGTGCTTCAGGTTATGGACGATCTTCGCTCGGCCAATGTCGATTTTGTGACGATCGGCCAGTATCTTCAGCCGACCCGCAAACATGCCGCGGTCGAGCGGTTTGTAACGCCGGAGGAATTCAAGGCTTATGAGCAGGTTGCCTATGGCAAGGGATTTCTGCTCGTGTCGGCGACGCCGCTCACGCGTTCCTCCTATCATGCGGGGGATGATTTTGCGCGGCTGCGCGCGGCGCGGACCGACGCCCTGGCGCGCTGACTGAGCCTGGTCGAGCATCATGCAAACATTTTCTACGATCCATCGCGTTTCCCATTCGGCCGGGAACATGTTCGCGCTCGTCGCCGACGTCGAACGTTATCCGGAGTTCGTGCCCCTCTGCCAGGGGCTCGTCGTCAAGCGTCGGGAAACTAGCGAAGGCGGACAGGATATCCTGCTGGCGGACATGACGGTCGCCTATAAATTTTTCCATGAAACCTTCACCAGCCGCGTAACCCTCGACCCGGCTGCTCATCAGGTTCTGGTCGAATATGTCGATGGGCCCTTCCGGCATCTTGAAAACCGGTGGAGTTTTTCGCCGGCCGGCGACAGCGCCTGCGACGTGGATTTTTACGTTGCCTACGAGTTCGCGTCACGTTCGATGCAAATCCTCACCGGCGCGGTGTTCGAGAAGGCGTTCCGCAAATTCGTCTATGCCTTTGAGGAGCGGGCTGACCTGGTCTACCGGCAGCCAGGGCGGGACGGGGCGCCGCTTCCAGCGTAACGGCTTTTTAAAAACAAAATGATAGCCTGTTTGCGGATTGCATCCCGGAAACGGCCCGGGGGCCGTAGCGGGGAGTCATGCGTATGGATGATACGAGGCCGGTCGAGCGTCGTGCGGCCACGCCATCTGTCAAGCCGGTCAGCGCCGCGCCGCTCCTCGCCGTCTTTACCGGGACATTGTTTCTCAGCGCATTGCTGCTGTTTGCCGTGCAGCCGATATTCGCCCGCATGGTGTTGCCGGTTCTCGGCGGCTCGCCCGCTGTCTGGTCGGTTGCCATGTGTTTCTTCCAGGCCGCATTACTGGGCGGTTATGCCTACGCCCACTGGCTGAACGGACATGTGCGCACGCCGCTCGCTGTCATCGCCCATCTCGGCCTGCTTATGCTGGCGATGCTGTTGCTGCCCGTCGCTCTCGCCGAAGGGTGGACGCGTCCTCCGCAAGAGGGGCTGCATCTTTGGGTGCTCGCCCTGTTTGGTGTTTCGATAGGGCTGCCGTTTTTCGCGCTTGCCGGCAATGCGCCGCTGCTGCAGGCCTGGTTTGCCCGCACCGGCCACAAACATGCGGGCGACCCCTATTTCCTTTATGGAGCCAGCAATCTCGGTAGCCTGCTGGCGCTGCTGAGTTACCCGGTGCTGATCGAACCGGTGATGAGCCTGGCCGAGCAGAGTGAAATCTGGACATTTGGATACAAGCTGCTGGCGGTGTTTGTCGGGTTATGCGGATTGGCGATGCTGGTATCGCGCGTTCCCAAACAGGAACAAACCGCCCGGAATTCTGCCGCGGCGAGCCCGCGGACGGACACCGCGATAACCTGGCAGCGGAAATTCTCCTGGCTGGGCCTTGCCTTTGTTCCCTCCGGCCTGCTCGTCGCCGTAACGTCGCATGTCACGACCGACGTCGCGGCCGCCCCGTTTCTGTGGGTCCTGCCGCTCGCCCTGTTCCTGCTGACATTCGTCATCACGTTCCAGCGGCGTCCGCTTCTGCCACACAATCTCATGCTCGCCGCGCAGCCCGTAGCCATCGCCCTGCTGTTGCTGTCGATGCAGTTTCCGTTCGGGAAATATTGGGGCTGGTTCCTGGCGGTTCATCTGGCGGCCTTCTTTATCAACACCATGGTCTGCCACGGCGAACTGGTGCGCCGCCGTCCGGTCGCGCGCGATCTGACCCGCTTTTACCTCTGGATGTCGCTGGGCGGCGCTCTTGGCGGTCTTTTCGCCGGGTTGATCGCACCGCAAATCTTTTCAACGGTGATCGAATATCCGGTGATGATCCTTCTGGCGCTGCTCGCCAGACCGGGTTTTCAGGCCCTCAAGGCGCGGACAGCGCTGCGCGATACCATTCTTGCAACAGGCCTGCTGCTTGTCGCGGCCGGTCCCAAGCTGTTTGCGGGCATTGAAGTTATCGAGCACCTGCCGAGGCTCTATATCGCGGTGTTCACGCTTTTCGCCGCCGCCATAATACTTTCCCGGACGGCTGCGTTCCGTCTCGCGGCGCTGGTGGCGGTTACAATTGTCACCAGCCATATTCTCAAGCCCGAAACGGCGAAGGGCGACAGCTACCGCAGCTTTTTCGGAGTCAACCGCGTCGTCGAAACGCCGGACGGACAATACCGACTGTTGACCCACGGAACGACGATCCACGGCGCGCAAAAATTGCGGCCGGACTCCAGCGGCCCGCCGGAACCTTTGACTTACTATCATCGCGCGGGGCCGTTCGCGGATATATTCAACGCCGCCCGGCAGGACCGCACACCGGACAATATAGCCGTCGTCGGTCTTGGCGCGGGAAGCCTGGCCTGTTATGCGCGGCCTGGAGAAAACTGGCGCTTTTATGAAATCGATCCGATCGTTGTACGGCTGGCATCGGATCCGGTCCAATTCAACTTTCTTTCCGAATGCGCTCCCGGCGCGCCTGTCATTGTCGGTGATGCCCGGCTGACGCTGGGCGACGAACCGCCTGCACGGTTCGACATTATCGTCGTGGACGCTTTTTCATCGGACGCTATTCCCGTTCACCTTCTCACGCGCGAAGCGCTCAAGGTCTATTTGTCGAAGCTGACAGCAAACGGCATCGTCGCGCTGCATATTTCCAACAGGAATATGGATTTGCGTCCGGTCCTGGCCGCCGCTGCCAGGGATATGGGCCTCGCCGCACTGGTAAGACATGGCGGCAAGGTCGGGGATCTCAGGTCCACCTATAAGACCGCGGCTACCCTCGTCGCCATCGCAAAGAGCGAAAAAGACCTGGATGTATTGCGCGGTATCAAGGGCTGGGGCCAACTGGAGGATGCCGGCTGGCGCGTCTGGAGCGATGATTATTCCAATATCCTGCGCGCCATTTTCGCAAAGTCCGCCGCCCAGGGCTCAAAGCAGTGAGCTGACCAGCGCAAAGGCTTCCTGAACGGTTTTCAGCCGAACCGCTTGCCTGCCGATATCGCCGAACTCGCAGCGGCGCGATTGGGTCTCGCGATCCTGTCGCGCGGCGGCAATATAGACCAGTCCGACCGGTTTTTCCGGGCTGCCGCCGCCCGGCCCCGCGATGCCGGTAACGGCAACGGCGATATCGGCATGGGAGTGGGCGAGAGCGCCTTCCGCCATCGCGCGCACCACTTCTTCACTGACCGCGCCCTGGGTTGCGATCAGCGACACGGGCACACCGAGCTGTTCTGATTTTGCGATATTCGAATAGGTGACGAAGCCCCGTTCGATAATGTCGGAAGCCCCTGAAACCGCGGTCAGATAGGCAGATACGAGTCCGCCGGTGCAGGACTCGGCTGCCGCCAGTTTCACGCCGGCTGTACGGCATCTGCCCAGCAATTCTTCCGCGGCCTCGATGATTTCCTGGTCCATCGCAAGATCCCCCGGTTATTTCACCTGGAGCGTGGCATTGGCCATCGCGGCTATGCCTTCGCGCCGGCCTGTAAAGCCAAGTCCTTCGGTCGTTGTCGCTTTCACGCTTACCCGCTCGACCGGTATGTCCAGAATGGAGGCGATCGTCTCGCGCATCATTTCACGGTGCGGCCCAATTTTCGGCTCTTCACATATGAGCGTTACATCGACATTCACGATTGTTCCACCGCGTTCGCCAACCCGTCTGGCGGCATCTTTTAAGAACAGCTCGGAAGCCGCGCCACGCCATTTCGGATCTGAAGGTGGAAAATGGGTCCCGATATCGCCCTCGCCAATCGCCCCGAGCAGTGCGTCCGTCAGCGCATGAAGCCCGACATCGGCATCGGAGTGTCCAGAGAGAGATTTCTCAAACCCAATCTTCACGCCGCAAAGTTTGACATGGTTGCCAATCGTGAAGCCGTGCACGTCATAGCCCTGGCCGACGCGCATCTCTCCCGCACCCAACTGATTCTCGGCGATCGCAAAATCCTCCGGCGTTGTCAGCTTCACATTCGCTTTGTCACCCTCGACAAGCATCATATCCAGCCCCTGCCATTCAGCAACGGAGGCGTCGTCGGTAAATCCGGTCTTGCCGTCTTCGCTGGCGCGGCGATGCGCATTGAGAATAGGAGCGAAGCTGAAACCCTGCGGCGTTTGCGCCATCCACAGCCCGGCCCGCTCGACGGTTTCAATAATCCCGCCGCCATTGGCGCGTTTCAACGTATCAGCGACGGGCAGGGCGGGTATGACGGCCTCGCCGCCATCCTTCAATCCGTCGATCACGCGGTTTATCAGAGATGGCGAGACGAAGGGGCGGGCGGCGTCATGGATTAGGACATAATCCGGCCGCTCCTTCTCCAGGGCTTGCAAGCCGGCGAAGGCCGAGGCCTGCCGGGTTTCAGCGCCAATGGCGGGAGCGCGCGCTCCGCACGCGCCATTCGCATTCATCGACGAATAGAGCGCCCGGTCTTCCGCGCCGATTACGGGGAGAACAATATCGACCGCGCCGGTCGCAAAAAAAGCCGCAAGCGTTCGCTCCAAAACCGGCCTGCCGCCCAGCAAGCGATACTGTTTGGGACCCTCCGCGCCATCCTCGCGTGCCCGGCTGCCTCTGCCCGCCGCGACCACCACTACAGCTGTTTTCAACCTGCTGACTCTCCACGCTTGCCGATGCCGGCCGTCCGCCGGCCGAATTAATGACCCTATTGCGCCGCTCACTGGCTGCCAAGTGTCCGATATAGCATGGTCCGTCTGGTATATTGCGCCCGCGAAGATTTCACCGTACTCTGCATAAGAATAATGCAGCAGAGCATATTGCTCAAAAAATACGCAGATTGATGAGGGCAACCATTTTACCGCACACGATGCCCGTCGACACGGGGCTGGTGATAGGCAATGTCACACTGGCAAGCCGGGCGCTGCTCGCTCCCATGTCTGGCGTTACGGATTTGCCGTTCAGGCGGCTTGCGCAACGTATGGGCGCAGGGCTGGTGGTAACCGAAATGGTCGCCTGCCGCGATCTTGTCACCGATAATCCGATCGGGTTGCGGCGCGCTCAGGGCGAAGCCATCTCGCCCTTTGTTGTTCAGCTTGCCGGCCGCGAAGCGCGCTGGATGGCGGAAGGGGCGCGGGCTGCCGCCGGTCTCGGGGCCGATATCATCGATATCAATATGGGCTGTCCGGCAAAAAAAGTGACGCGGGGACTGTCCGGCTCCGCACTGATGCGCGATGAAGACAACGCCCTGCGCCTGATCGAAGCTGTGGTAAAGGCGGTTGCAGCGCCCGTGACGCTCAAAATGCGATTGGGCTGGGACCAGAACAGCCTCAATGCGCCATCGCTGGCGCGCCGCGCCGAACAGGCGGGCGTGAAGATGATCACGGTTCATGGCCGCACGCGCTGCCAATTCTTCAAGGGCAGGGCGGACTGGAGTTCCATCGCCCGCGTCAAGCAGGCTGTATCCATACCGGTCATAGCGAATGGTGACGCGCGGCAGGTTGAGGACATCCCGGCCATGCTGTCGGCATCGCGCGCGGACGGCGTCATGATCGGCCGCGGCGCTTTCGGCCGGCCATGGTTTCCCGGCCGGGTGGCCGAATTTCTGCGCACGGGACACGACCCGGGCGAGTGGGCGCCCGACAAAATCAAGGCAATCGCCCTTGAGCATTATGAAGACATGCTCTCGCATTACGGGTTCGGGCTGGGCGTCAGGATCGCCCGCAAGCATCTGGGCTGGTATGTCGACGCGGCGGTCGGGGATGCGGGCATTGCGAAGAGTTGGCGAATGCGTCTGTGCCGCAACGAAGACAGCGTCGCGGTGAAGGCGCTTCTGAGCCAGTTTTACGATGAAGCGATTGAGGCGGCGTCATGAGTGAGACGGCATATTCCGGGCCGGAGCGCGCTCCGGTCGGCGCTAAGGCTCCAGCCGAATTTGCCTCACTGCTGAATGCTCTGCCGCATCCGGTGCTGATGATCGGAGAGGACAACCGGATCGAATATGCAAATTCGCCGGCTGAGGATTTTTTCCAGGCCAGTTCCAGCTTCCTCTATCGCCAGACGCTTGATGAGGTGGCGGCGTTTGGAAGTCCGCTGCTTGCGCTTGTCGCTCAGGTGCGCCGCGAGGGAAGCGCGGTGAATGAATATGGGGTCGATCTGGGGTCACCGAAAATCGGAACGCACCGGTTGGTCGATATACATGCCGGACCGTTGCCGGAAATGCCGGACAAGATCCTGGTCATGCTGCAGCAGCGCACGATGGCGCAGATGATCGAGAGGCAACTGACCCACCGCGGTGCGGCGCGAACGGTTTCAGGAATAGCGGCCGTCCTGGCTCATGAAATCAAGAATCCGCTCTCCGGCATCCGGGGCGCCGCGCAGTTGCTGGAGGACTCGCTGCCTGATTCCGAACGGTCCCTGACCCAGCTGATCTGCGTTGAATCCGACAGGATTTGCAAGCTTGTCGACCGCATGGAAGTCTTCGGGGACGAGCGCCCCATGACGCGGGAGTCCGTCAATATTCACGATGTCCTCAACCATGTGCGGAATATCGCTTCGAACGGTTTCGCCAGGCATATCAAGATCACCGAGAGCTATGACCCTTCCTTGCCGGCGATACCGGGAAACAGGGACAAGTTGATCCAGGCGTTCCTCAACTTGATAAAAAACGCCGCCGAAGCCATCGGTGAGGAACGCAGCGATGGTCAAATTCAGCTCACCACCGCATTCCGCCCCGGGGTTCGCTTATCGGTCCCGGGTTCGACAGCGCGCGTTGGGCTGCCTTTACTGATTTCGGTTCAGGACAACGGACCTGGCGTCTCCGAAGAGTTGCGCCAGCATCTGTTCGACCCGTTCGTAACGACCAAACGGAACGGGACCGGGCTCGGATTGGCGCTTGTTGCAAAGATTATCGGCGACCATGGCGGAATAATCGAATGCGACTCGGAGTCCCGTTTAACCGCTTTCCGCGCATTGATGCCGATGCAGGATACCGCCGGCAAACAACCAGCCAAAGAGGCCAGCTAAATGGGCAAGGGCAATATTCTCATTGCTGACGACGACGCCGCCATCAGGACCGTGCTGAACCAGGCCCTGGCGCGGGCGGGGTATTCGCCGCGCACAACCGGCAATGCCGCCACGCTCTGGCAGTGGATATCGCAAGGGCAGGGGGATTTGGTGATCACCGACGTCGTGATGCCGGACGAGAATGCATTCGATCTGTTGCCGCGCGTCAAGAAACTGCGCCCGGAACTGCCGGTCATCGTCATGAGCGCGCAAAACACGCTTATGACGGCGATTACGGCGGCGGAGCGCGGCGCCTATGAATATCTGCCGAAACCATTCGACCTGAATGAGCTGGTATCGGTCGTTTCGCGCGCGCTGACCGAACCGCAAAAACAAGCCAACCGCCCGGCCAGCCGTCCGGAAATAGAAGATATTCCGCTGATCGGGCGTTCCGCGCCGATGCAGGAAATCTACCGCGTCCTGGCCCGGCTGACACAAACGGAATTGACCGTCATGATCACGGGCGAATCGGGAACAGGAAAAGAACTTGTCGCCCGCGCGCTGCACGATTACGGCAAGCGGCGGAACGGTCCTTTCGTGGCGGTGAACATGGCCGCGATCCCGCGCGAGCTGATCGAGTCGGAGCTGTTCGGGCACGAGAAGGGAGCTTTTACAGGCGCGCAAAACCGGCATCATGGCCGGTTTGAACAGGCGGAAAGCGGCACTCTTTTTCTCGATGAAATCGGTGACATGCCGATGGAGGCGCAGACCCGGCTTCTGCGCGTTTTGCAGGAAGGCGAATATACGACCGTCGGCGGCCGCACGCCGATCAAAACCAATATCAGGATAATCGCGGCAACCAATCGTGACCTGCAGCAGCAGATCGATCAGGGATTGTTCCGGGAAGATTTGTTTTACAGGCTGAATGTCGTGCCCCTGCGGATCCCGCCGCTGCGCGAGAGGCTGGAAGACGTGCCCGACTTGGTTCGCCATTTCTTGACCCAGGCCGCCAACGAGGGTTTGCCGTCAAAAAACATCGAAACCGACGCGCTGAAGCGGCTCAAGCGGTATCATTGGCCGGGAAACGTCCGTGAGCTGGAAAATCTCGTGCGCCGGCTTTCAGCGCTGTTTGCGCAGGACACGATTACCGCGGAACTTATCGATGCTGAATTGGCCGCCAACACGCGCCCTATCTTCGATGAAACACAGGAGCGCGATTTTGATATCAGTCAGTCCGTCGAACGGCATCTGGCGGATTATTTTGCCCAGTTTGGCGACAAGCTGCCACCACCAGGTCTGTATCAACGCATTCTGCGGCAAGTTGAAACGCCTCTGGTTGCAGCGGCTCTCGCGGCCACGCGGGGCAATCAGATAAAAGCCGCCGAACTGCTCGGTCTCAACCGCAATACGCTGCGCAAGAAAATTCGTGATCTCGATATTCGGGTCATCAGATCGCCTGGACAAGTGTAGACAACTTCGGACATATCCATTTATTTGCCCTTATTGTCGCTAAAATGCCACAATGTGGTTATTTAGCATCACATGGTTCGGTCCAGATTTCCGACGAAAATCGGGCGGAGCGCGAGTTGGGCCCTGAGGGGCGGGAGGCGCAAAATAGTGTCCGGCATTACCGACACCGAAAAAAAGCTCGGGAGCGTTCTCGGACCGTTGATGGGCGCGGTGAGTAGCGCGACATCTAGGCCTGTCTTTCTGCTGGGCCTGGTGATTGTCTTATTGTCCCTTATTTCCGGTGTCGCGACTTTTGTCATTCTGACCGGACTGACGTCGATCGTGCCAAACCACACGGTCGTCGTCATGATGCTCTTGATCAACGGCATCCTGGCTCTTGCCATGATCGCCATGATTGCCTGGCAGGTCGGCGGCCTGTTGCTGGCCCGGCGCCGTCAGGCGGCCGGTTCTCGGCTTCATATCCGAATTGTCGGCCTGTTCAGCATCGTTGCCGTGCTGCCAGCTATCATTCTCGCAATCTTCGCCAGTATTTCGCTCGACCGCGGCCTCGACCACTGGTTCTCGAGCCGTACCAAATCGATTATCGAAAATTCTATTACCGTCGCGACGGCCTATCTCCATGAGCATGGTCAGGTCATCCGCGCCGACGTTGTATCAATGGCCAACGACGTCGATCAGGCGGTCGCGCTGGTGCGCACGCGTCCGGAGCAATTCGGCAGGTTTCTGACGGCGCAGGCGGATATCCGCTCAATACCGCAGGCCTATCTTATTGACAGCCAGAGGAAGGTGCTGGCTACCGCCGGCTCGCTACAGGAATCGGCCTATCTGCAGCCGCCGGAAAAGGCGATTGAAGTCGCCAGTGAGGGGAAGGCCGTCGTCATCGCGCCAGGCAAGACCAACAAAGTCGCCGCGGTTATTAAGCTCAGCAATTTCAACGACACATTTCTCTACATTATCCGCACGGTGAATCCGCGGGTCCTTCAGCATTTGCGGAAGACGCGCGCCAGCGTCGTGGAATATCAGAAACTCGAGGAGCGCCGCACCGGAATCCAGATCGCCTTCGGGTTGATGTATGTGGCCATAGCTCTCACCCTCTTGCTTGCCGCGGTCTGGCTCGGCCTTTGGTTCGCCAATCGTTTGGTCGCTCCGATCCGGCGCCTGATCGGCGCCGCTCAACAAATTTCGGAAGGAAATCTCAATGTCCGGGTCGATGCCCGCCCGAGCGAGGGGGATCTTGGGCAGCTTGGCTCGACATTCAACAACATGGCGTCTGAATTGCGGAGCCAGCAGGACGAGCTCATGGGAGCCAACGCCAAGCTCGATGACCGCAGACGGTTCACCGAAGCTGTTCTTTCCGGCGTGACGGCTGGCGTTATCGGGGCAGACGCCGACGGTACCGTGACCCTCATCAACCCGTCCGCCGAAGAGCTGTTGAGCAGCAAGACGAAGCAGCTCACCGGCAAACCGCTCGAAAAGGTAGTGCCGGAATTCGCCTCTCTTTTCAAAAAGGCGCGCAAACAAAAACAGGGCGCAAAGCCCGTTCATGACCATGTGCATCTCATACGCAATACGCAGGAGCGGACATTCGCAGTTCGGGTAACCACCGAGCAGTCCGACAAAAAGGATTACGGCTATGTCGTTACTTTTGACGACATTACCGAACTTGTCACCGCGCAACGCACCTCGGCATGGGCCGATATTGCGCGGCGGATCGCGCATGAGATCAAGAATCCCTTGACGCCGATCCAGCTTTCCGCAGAACGCATCAAGCGCAAATATGGCGCCTCGATCGTGCAGGACAAGGAAATCTTCGACCAATGCACCGACACGATAATCCGGCAGGTTGGCGATATTGGCCGCATGGTGGATGAATTCTCGTCCTTTGCGCGTATGCCGAAGCCCGTGATGGAAAATAACGACGTGCGTGAGATCATCCGCGAGGCGGTTTTTCTGTTTCACGTCGGCCATCCTGAAATCCAAATGGAAACCGACCTGCCGGCAAATGCCGTGATGTCGCTTTGTGACCGGCGCCTGTTTTCCCAAGCGCTCACCAATCTTGTTAAGAACGCGACAGAAGCTGTTGAAGCACAAAAGGAATTACAAGTCGGTAATGAGTATCAGGGAGCCGTGCTCGCGCGTCTGAGAAGCAGCAATGACCGCTTTACAATCGAAGTGATCGACAATGGGGCCGGGCTGCCAAAAGAGGGACGCAACCGACTTGTCGAACCTTATATGACAACGCGGGTGAAGGGGACCGGCCTCGGCCTGGCGATCGTTCAGAAAATTACCGAGCAACATGGGGGTACCATCCAGTTGCGTGACGCCCGCAAAAAGAAAGGGCAAAGCGGCGGCGCCTGTATCCGGCTCGATTTTCCCATCCTCACGGCGAATTCAGGTGGTCAATCTTCAGGCAGCGGCGATGGCGGGAGTGGCGACGCCGACAAGAAGCCGGACACACCGGTAAAGCGGCGAAAGCAACGCGAAAAGTCCACCAACCGCGAGAAACAGGAGGCCGCTCATGGCATCTGATATTCTCATTGTTGACGATGAGGCCGACATCCGTGACCTGATTTCGGGAATTCTCGAAGACGAGGGCCATGGGACGCGCCTTGCCAAAGACAGTGACGAAGCCATTGCCTCGATCGAGCAACGCCGGCCGTCACTCGTGATTCTCGACATCTGGTTGCAGGGCAGCAAACTCGACGGACTCGAAGTCCTCGATCACATCAACAAGACTCATCCGGACCTGGCGGTGGTTATTATTTCAGGTCACGGCAATATTGAAACGGCGGTCGCGGCGATAAAACGCGGCGCCTACGACTATATCGAGAAACCGTTCAAGGCGGATCGGCTCGTACTCGTGGCGGCGCGGGCACTTGAGGCCTCCAAGCTGAAGCGCGAAGTGCGCGACCTAAAGGAGCGCACGACGCAAAGCAGCGAAATGATAGGCCGCTCCAGCGCGATGAATCAGTTGCGTCAGGCGATTGAAAAAGTCGCTCCCACCAACAGCCGGGTCATGATCATCGGCCCATCCGGCGCCGGCAAGGAACTCGCGGCCAGGGTTTTGCATGATAGTTCATCGCGCAAGACCGGTCCGTTCGTAGTCTTGAATGCGGCTGCCATGGCGCCCGATCGCGTTGAAATAGAATTATTCGGGACCGAGGACGGCAGCGGTACCCAACGCAAAGTCGGCGCCCTTGAAGAGGCGCATGGCGGTACGCTTTATATCGACGAAGTCGCCGATATGCCGGTCGAAACCCAGGGCAAGATATTGCGCGTCCTTGTCGATCAGAAATTCCAGCGGGTCGGGGGAGGGCCGTTGGTTTCGGTCGATGTGAGGATTGTCTCCTCGACCGGCAGGGACCTTCAGCGTGAAATGTCGGCTGGCGCGTTTCGGGAAGATTTGTTTCACCGACTTAGTGTCGTCCCATTGTCGGTCCCTTCGCTGGTCGAGAGACGCGACGATATACCGGAGATGATCCGCTACTTCGTAAAGCAATTGACCGTTTCTTCGGGGCTGCAGCCGCGGCGGGTCGGCGATGATGCTATAGCTGTCCTTCAGTCTCATGACTGGCCCGGCAATGTCCGGCAGCTTCGCAACAATGTCGAACGGCTGCTGATACTGAGCGGCGGCGAACCCGATGCGGTCATTACCGCCGATATGCTGCCTGAAGAGATCGGCAGCGGCATGCCCGTCTCGCCCAATGGCGGCGGCGAGCATCTTATGTCGCTGCCATTGAGGGATGCCCGTGAAATATTCGAGCGCGAGTATCTGGTCGCCCAGATCAATCGCTTTGGCGGAAATATATCGCGCACCGCGGAATTCGTCGGCATGGAGCGCTCCGCTTTGCATCGGAAGCTGCGTACGCTCGGCGTGGCGACAAGCGACCGTTAGGCTTGCCAAAATAAAGGGCTCACAGACCGGCAAAGCTGCGCTATTACTAGCTTGGGGTTCTACTAGTCATCATCAAATTCAAAAGGCCCGGTCATGAAGGTGCTCATTTGCGGTGCCGGTCAGGTTGGCTTCGGCATCGCCGAACGGCTTGCGGCTGAGGACAATGACGTATCGATAATCGACAATACCGCCGAACTCGTTCAGCGCGTAAGTGACATCCTGGACGTGCGTGGATTCGTCGGGCACGGATCACACCCCGATGTGCTGGACCAGGCCGGCGCCAGCGAAGCCGATATGATCATCGCCGTTACGCTGCACGACGAGGTCAATATGGTTGCCTGCCAGGTCGCCCATTCGGTTTTCAATATTCCGACCAAAATCGCGCGTGTCCGGGCGCAAAGCTATCTTGAGCCGCATTGGCGTCACCTCTTCTCGCGCGATCACATGCCGATCGACGTTATCATTTCACCCGAGATTGAGGTTGGTGAGATGGTTCTAAGACGTCTTCACCTTCCTGGCGCATTCGAGACGATCAGCTTCGGCGACGGCGCCGTAACCGTCGTGGGTGTGATCTGTGAGGAAGATTGCCCGATTGTCGATACGCCGCTGATCCAGCTGACCGAACTGTTTCCCGACCTGCCCGCCGTTGTCGTCGCGGTACAGCGGGAAGGGCGGCTGTTCGTGCCTCATGGCGCCGATCAGCTTCTGGCGGGAGACGAAGCTTATTTCATGGCCCGCGCCGATCAGGTCGAAAGGACGCTGAAGATATTCGGTCACGACGAAAAGCAGGCAAACCGGGTAGTCATTGCCGGTGGTGGGAATATCGGGCTCTATGTCGCCAAGAAGCTGGAGGAAACGCAAAGCCGGACCAGGCTCAAACTGATCGAGAATGATAGAATGCGGGCAGTGGAGATAGCCGAGGAACTTTCGCGAAGTGTTGTCTTGCACGGTAGTGCCCTGGAGGAAGAGGTGCTGCGCGAGGCGGACATCGCCAATGCCGACACAATGGTAGCCCTGACCAACGATGATCAGGTCAACATCCTCTCTTGCATCATGGCCAAGCGGCTGGGTTGCGAACGCGGCCTGTGTCTGTTGAACAATGCGGGCTACGCCTCGATTGTCCGGTCGCTTGGGATTGACGCCGATGTCAATCCGCGGGCGATTACGGTTTCGCGCGTCCTTCAGCATGTGCGCCGCGGACGAATTCGCGGCGTGCATTCAATCCAGAACGGCGCCGGTGAAGTGATCGAGGCCGAAGCCCTGGAGACGTCGCCGCTGGTTGGGCAGCCATTGCGGGAGCTGGAACTTCCCGATGGACTGAGGATTGGCGCCATTGTCCGGGGGAAGGATGTGATCATACCAGACGGAAGCACAGAGATTCTGGCGCATGACCGGGTCATTATGTTCGCAATCGCCGATGCTGTCCGCGAGGTTGAGCATATGTTCCGGGTAAGCTTGGAATTCTTTTAGAAAATGCGCGCCTATGCGGTATTCCACCTGTTGGGCTGGGTGCTGGCGGCAATTGCCGCGACCATGCTGTTCCCGGCCGTCTTCGCGCTATCGGTGGATTCTCTCGCGCTTGTGCAGGCCTTTGTCGTGCCAGCCTTCCAGGTCGGTTTTTTGGGCGGCTGCCTTATCCTTGCATTCCGCGACCGCACGGTTTTTTCAACACGTTGGGATAGCTTGTTCCTGCTTGGCCTGATTTGGCTCGTGGTTCCGCTGGCGGGCGCGCTTCCGTTCTATTATGCAGGATTTCCCAAGGGCGTGATCGCGGCCTATTTCGAGGCCACGTCCGGCTTCACCACTACCGGCGCCACAACGATTGTCGATCTGTCGCAAACGCCGCGCAGCATCATCATCTGGCGTGCCGTCCTGCAGTGGACTGGCGGTCTTGCGACGCTGCTGTCGCTGGTGGGCATTCTCGGCCCGCTTTCCGGATCATTCCTGCTCGACCGTCAATTGAGGATCATCGGACGCAGTACGCATGGCAGCGTCCGGCATATGATCGAAGCAATACGTTCGATTACACCTGTATATTCGGCGCTGACGATGGGGTGCTTCGTCGCGCTCGTATTCTCCGGCATACCCGCCTTCGACGCTTTCTGCCTTGCCCTGTCGACCATATCAACCGGGGGGTTCATGCCGCGCGAGGGCACCATCGCGCTATACGGCTCACCATCGGCGGAACTTGTCCTGACGTTTTTTATGCTCTCCGGTGCCGTTAGCGTCATCTGGATCAAGGCAATTCTGCAGCGCCGCTGGACACTGGTGCGCGAGACGCGGGAGCCCTCCTGGATCTTTGCCCTGGTCTTGTTCCTTGGCGTGTTCCTTGGCGCCCGGCTCCTGACCAGCGGCGCGGGCGTGGAATGGGGAGAAGCGTTCCATTCCTTGACAATCGGGCTGGCAACCGCCGCTTCGATTGTCACGACAACAGGGTTTTCGATTTCCGGCGATGCGCAGAATCTGATTCCCTATATGATTCTGCTTGGCTTGAGCTTTGTGGGGGCCGGCCGCTTCTCGACAGCCGGCGGTCTGAAGCTGTATCGCACTGTATCGATGCTCCGGCAGGCCGGCAGGGAACTCCGAATCCTGATCTACCCGCACGGCGTGCGGCCCGCGCGCCACGGCGAAGAAGCTAGAGATATAGAAATCATGAGAGTGATCTGGATCACATTTACCGCCTATATCATTACGCTTGGAACACTTGCGTTATTGCTGGCCGCTTCGGGTCTTGTTTTCCCCGGGGCAGTGCTCGCCGGCGCCGGCGCTTTGGGAAATATCGGGCCGGTTTACGAAATGGCCCGGATCGCGAATTTCGCCAATGCGCCGCCCTTCGAAGCCATGACGGCCTTCACCCAACTTACCCTCTGCCTGGGAATGATCTTGGGCCGGGTTGAGGTGCTTGCGCTGCTGACCTTGCTGAACCTGGCGAATTGGCGGGACTGAATACATCATCGCGCCGATTCGCCAATGCAGCCCTCAGTGGGGAGTTGAGCGCCCGATGGTGTTGCCTGTGACCTTGCGCCATTCCGAATTTGGCGGAATCGGCCAGAGAACAGGTGAATTCCGGTACAAAATCATCTTCTTGCTTGCAGATTCGCGCATCTTTAGCGTCTAATGAACGCTAGAATTGGCGCGTCAGCCGAGCTTGGACATGAACATAGGTTATTGAGAATACAGGTAATCACTCCTTTCGGCCGCAACAAAATATGGAATGCTTATGGCATCCGAAAAAACTCAAAGCCTGCAAGACACTTTCCTGAACCACGTTCGGAAAAATAAAACGCCACTGACCATTTTTCTGGTCAATGGCGTCAAGCTACAGGGCGTGGTGACCTGGTTCGATAATTTCTGCGTACTTCTTCGCCGTGACGGCCATTCGCAGCTTGTCTACAAACATGCAATTTCGACAATTATGCCGGGACAGCCAATTCAGCTTCTGGATGTCGATGAGCAAAGTGAAGAATCGGCCTGAGCATTGCGCGCAGTCGAAAGGAAGAAGTCGAAATCAAAATCGGGAAAGCCTAAAGGGAAGGGGCACGACTGGTCCGCCGTCGAACCGACGCGCGCGATGGTTTTGTGTCCCAACCTGCGCAATGCCGATCACGGCTCAAAGAGCCGGTCACAGGCTTCTTCAAATCTCTCTCACCCGGAATATTCAGCGCAAGCGCGGCTTCTTGAGGCTGAGGGTCTTGCCACCGCAATCGGCCTCAAGATCTGCAGCTCCGGGCTTGTCCCGATCGCGGCACCGCGTCCCGCGACGTTGTTCGGATCGGGCAAGATCGAGGATCTGCGCGGGATTATTCTTGCCGAGGCAATAGAAGTTGTTGTCGTCGATCACGCGCTTACGCCCGTTCAGCAGCGCAATCTCGAGAAGACATGGGACGTCAAGGTGCTTGACCGCACCAGTCTCATTCTGGAAATTTTCGGGGAACGGGCCCGTACGAAGGAAGGCCGGCTGCAGGTGGAACTTGCTCATCTCAGCTATCAGAAGAGCCGCCTTGTCAGGTCCTGGACGCATCTTGAGCGCCAGCGCGGCGGATTCGGTTTTCTCGGCGGCCCGGGCGAAAGGCAGATCGAATCGGACAGGCGCATGATCCAGCAGCGGATCGAAGCAATTACCCGCGAACTCGACACGGTCAAGCGGACGCGCAGACTGCACCGGGAAAGCCGTGAACGTGTTCCTTATCCGGTAGTCGCGCTGGTCGGGTACACGAATGCCGGAAAATCGACGCTGTTCAATACCGTGTCGGGCGCCAACGTGTTTGCCGAAGACCTGCTGTTTGCGACACTCGACCCGACGATGCGGGAAATCAGCCTTCCGGCTGGCGGCAAGGTCATACTGTCGGACACGGTCGGTTTCATTTCCAGCCTGCCGACCGCGCTGATTGCGGCTTTTCGCGCGACGCTTGAGGAAGTGATCGCGGCCGATCTCATCCTTCTCGTGCGCGACATAACGGACCCGGAAAGCGACTCTCAGCTGGCCGATGTTAAAAACGTCCTCGAACAACTCGGGATCGATGCCGCCAGCGACGACGCGAAGCTGATCGAGGTCTGGAATAAGTTCGACCTGCTCGACGAGGAACGGGCCAATCAGCTGCGGACCAGTGCCGGGCGCCGGTCGACGCCCGCGATCTGCATATCGGCGCGAAAGGGCGATGGCATCGACGATCTGCTGCTGGCGATCGAAACGCATTTGAACGCCGGCCATAAGCTGTTCGATCTTGCCATTGCGCCGGGTGAGGGCGCGCTGGCGAACTGGTTGCATGAGAATGCGGAAATCGTCGAGCGCACGCCGGCCGAAAATGGGGATATCGCTTACCGCGTTCGCATTTCACCGGCCAAGCATGACACGCTTATCCGCCGTCTCGAGCGCAGCCGGTCAACGGGCAAGCTGGCGTCCTAGGAACGGCCTTTGCCTTCTTCATCTTTTGCCTGCTCCCAGGCCGCGTCCATCTCGGCGAGGCTTGCATCGTCCGGTTTTCTGCCCGTTTCCGCGAGCAGGGATTCGACGCGCTGAAACCGGCGGGCGAATTTGGCGTTGGCCGACCGCATTGCGGTCTCGGGATCGAGCTTGAGATGGCGCGCCAGATTGGCCAGGGCGAAGAGCAGATCGCCATATTCCTCGCCGACCTTTGCGAAATCGCTGTCCTCGCCGCCGATTTCGTTTTCAAGCTCGCGGAGTTCCTCGCGCACTTTTTCGATCACCGGAATTACCTCCGGCCAGTCGAATCCGGCCTTCGCCGCCTTGTCCTGCAGCTTGACCGCGCGCGACAGGGCGGGGAGGGTTACCGGGACCGCGTCGAGAATGCTGGCGGCCGCGTCATCGCCGGAGGAGCGCTCCGACTTCTCCTGCGCCTTGATCCGCTCCCATAACCCCTTCAGTTCCACCGAGGCGCGAACCTTCTCGTCGCCGAAGACGTGCGGATGCCGCCGCACCATTTTTTGACAGATTGCATCGACCACGTCGGCGAAGGCGAAGCTGCCTTCTTCTTCCGCCATGCGCGCGTGATAGACGACCTGCAGCAGAAGATCGCCCAGCTCCTCCTTGAGATGGCAGGTATCGCCGCGCTCGATGGCGTCGGCGACCTCATAGGCTTCCTCGATCGTGTAGGGCGCGATGGTCGCGAAGGACTGTTCGAGATCCCACGGGCAGCCCGTGACTGGCGTGCGCAGCGCCGCCATGATCTCAAGCAGGTCTTCGATTGTCTTTTGAGCGGGGGGCTGTGCGGATGTCATGGGGCGGGTTATAGGCGAGAAATCCCGCGACCTGTAGGCGCTTTTCATCGCTCCTGACGTCGATCGCGCCGCTTGCCCGCCGGCACGGGAAAGTCTAGCTTCTGAGCAACGTGGGCCATTGGGCTTGTCTATGTCAATAATGCTAATGAAATCAGCCAGATAGCGCCGTGCTTGGAAAGCTGTTTAATGAAAAACGCAGACGCCGCGCCGAGGAGCGCCGCCGCTTGTGTCTGATTCTGGAACGCCAGGGCGTGGATCTGTTTCTCGATATCGGCGCCAATATGGGGCAGACCGCCCGCAGCCTGCGAGAGGGCGGTTATGGTGGGCGGATCGTTTCCGTCGAGCCTGTCGGGGCGTGCCACGACGCCTTGCTGCAAGCGAGCGCGGGCGATCCCCTCTGGGAAATAGCTGAACGCTGCGCCATCGGCGAGAGCGAGGGAAGTGTCGAGATCATCGTTTCCGAAGCGAGCGACCTCTCCAGCCTGAGCGCACCGACGCGCAACCTGACCACCGCGCTGCCCAAGGCGCGCGAGACGGGCAGGGAGGAAACGCCGCTGCGGCGCATAGACCGGTTGCTCAGAGGCGACATCGCTGCCGCTTCACGGCCGTTCCTCAAGATCGATACGCAAGGACAGGACATGGCGGCGCTAAAAAGCGCGGAGGGCGTCATCGATAAGCTCCGCGGCATCCAGATAGAGATGTCGCTGCTGCCGCTTTATGAAGGCGAGACGCTCTATCTCGATATTCTGAAGCATCTGGACGCCCGGGGCTTTACGCCGCATATGCTGGTCGAGCGCAGCTTCAGCGACTCGTTGGCCCGCCAGCTTCAGCTCGATGGCATTTTCATCAGGGAGTAGGGGGCGCGATGAAGGCAAAGCCCGACACCGCCGATCAGCGCCAAACAGCGGACGATAGCCCAATCACGTATGTCGCCTTGATGGTTTGCACCTATCGGCGGCCCGATGCATTTCCCAAATTCGTCGACTCGGCCGCCAAACTCGACATACCCGCGGGCCTCACATTGCATCTCTGCGTCGCCGACAATAATCCCAAGAGCCATTATGACCGCTATATCGGCGCGAGCCTGGCCAAGCTTCCCTTCGCCCATTCCTACGGCCATGAGCCCGAACCCGGCTATTCGAATGCCCGAAACAAGGCGCTCAAACTGGCGCTGAAAACCCGCGCCGATTTGCTCGCCTTCAGCGACGACGACATGGAACTCGACCACGACTGGCTCACGGGCCATCTGCGCAGTCATGCCGAATTCGGCTGCGACGTCGTCGGCGGCGCCATTCGCGGGCGCGACGGCAAGCATGAGCATGGCCGGCGCTTCAAACACGGCCAAGTCTGCAACAAACAGGGCGCCGGCAACGTGTCCTTTCGCCGCCGCCTGGTCGACGCGCAAGGTCTGGCGCTCCGCTTCGATCCCGGCTTCAACAAGACCGGACGGGAGGATCAGGCATTCTTCTCGCAAGCCCATGCGCAAGGCGTAAAAATCGTCTTCAGCAAATATCCGGTCGTCTACGACCCGTCGATGGGCGGCGGCGACTGGCAGGCGGAGCTCATGAACAAGGCGGACGTCTCCGCGCTCATGTTGCGCAACGACATCGTGCAGGCGCGCAAGGAGAGGGGCTTTCTGCCCGCGCTTGGAGCCGCGGTGTGGAGCGGGCGTTTCGCGGTAAAATATCTCATCAGCCAGGCGGACGCATTTGTGAGCAAGCGCCTCGGACGCTCACGCCGCGCCGGCCTCAAAGCCGTCTCGGCACACAAAAATATCCGCAAGGTGGCGGAAGCCTTCAAGGGCCTGCGCGGCGACTATGTCTCGCGCGGCGACGCGCGGCGAAAGTGAGTTTGCAGGGCCGCGCCACGTCTGCCGAGCCAAAATTACAGACGTGAGCAGGGCCATCCACGTTAACTCTAACCCTCTGATTTGCCTTAATATCCTTAGACTTAATTCGCATAAGATATATTATGGAAAATAATAGATAGGCAGCAAAGGTCGGTTCGACGAAAAACGTCGGAAAATGCCGCCGCCCGGTTATTTCTCTTCGGTATCGGCGATCAGGCGGTTCAGGAGCCGCACGCCAAAACCGGAGCCCCAGCTCGTGTTGATATCGCTGCGCGGCGCGGCCATGCCGGTACCGGCGATGTCGAGATGCGCCCAGGGCGTGTCCTTCTTGATGAAGCGCTGGAGGAATTGCGCGGCGGTGATCGATCCGGCGTGGCGCCCGCCGATATTCTTGATGTCGGCGGTCTTCGATTTGATCATCTCGTCATATTTGGGCCCGAGCGGCAGTCGCCAGACTTTCTCGTTCGTCGCCTCCCCCGCCTTGGCGAGATTGGCGGAGAGGTCGTCGTTGTTGGAAAACAGCCCGGCATGTTCCTTGCCGAGCGCGACCAGAATGGCGCCGGTCAGGGTGGCGAGGTTGACCACCCATTTGGGCTTAAAATTCTCCTGGACATACCAGAGCACGTCGGCGAGGACGAGACGGCCCTCCGCATCCGTGTTGATCACCTCGATGGTTTGGCCGGACATGGACGTCACGATATCGCCGGGACGGGTCGCGGTGCCGCTCGGCATATTTTCAACAAGACCGATTGCGCCGATCGCATTGACCTTGGCCTTGCGTTCAGCCAGCGCCAGCATGAGACCGGCGACGCAGGCGGCGCCCGCCATGTCGCCTTTCATATCCTCCATGCCGCCTGCCGGTTTGATCGAAATGCCGCCGGTGTCGAAACACACGCCCTTGCCGACGATTGCCACCGGCTTGCCGCCCTTGGCGCCGGCGCCGCTCCATTCCATGACCGCGACATAAGTCGGCTTGGCGCTTCCCTGGCCAACGCACAGAAGCGCGCCCATCTTCTGCTTCTTCAGTTCCTTTTCATCGAGAACGGTCACCTTCAAACCGGTCTTGGAAAGAGCCTTGACTCGCTTGGCGAACTCGCCCGGGTGGAGAATGTTGGCGGGTTCGTTGACCAGATCGCGTGCGAAATTAACGCCATTGCAAACCGCTTTCAGGGGCGCGAACTGCTTGCGGGCAGCGGCCGGGCCGGCACATTGCACGACAATTCTTGCCAGATCGCCGGGCTGGTCGTCGTTGTTTTTTCCATTCGTGCTTTTTGCCGATTTGGTTTTGTATTTCAGGAATTTGTAGGCTGCCAATAATGCGCCGGCGGCGACATTTGCCGCTGCGGCGCCCGGCAATTTTGTGCGCGCGGAAGCCGCTTCCACGACAATGGTCGCCTGCGGGCCCTGCTTGGCCGACAGTTTGGCGCGGATGAACCCGCCAAGTTCCAGCCAGTCGTTTTCGCTGTAGCCGGAAAGCTTGTCGGTGCCGACAACAAGCAACCGCGCCAGCCCCAGGCCCGAAGGCACCAGCATATCGAGAACGGTCTTTTTCTTGCCCTTGAAATCGTTGACCTTGGCGGCTTGTGAAATGACGCCGCCACCGGCCTTGTCCATCGCCTTGCCCGTTGGGGAGAGCGCCCCCCCCTCTTCGGCCAGAATCACAACGACGCCCTGAGTGGGCACACTCAAGGCGCTAAAGGATATCGCTGTCGGTTTGCTGCTCATTTTCCGGGTTCCTGACTGGAAAAAATGCTGCCGAAATGGCTCGGCGGGCGGGTTTCATATGGATAAACGGGCGAGAACTCAAATGCCATATGAAATACGCGTGTGTGTGTCCCAATTGCAACTGCAAACAACTCTTTTGCGCCGGCACACGATTGTGACCGGGAAGCGCCGAATTTCCGCCATGTTGTGAGATCAAAAATTGTTGCAATACAGTAAGATGGCTGACCGGTATGGGGCACGAGAAACCGGGATGCCACAGGGAAAGCGGAAACCGTCTGAACGATGGACCTGTTCGGCAAATATATTTTTCGCCAGGCAGCGATGAGCTTTCTGCTCGTTCTTGCAACGCTGACGTCGATTGTCTGGCTGGCGGTGGCGCTGCGTGATCTCGACTTGCTCACCGCGAAAGGTCAGAGCGTCGTGATCTTTTTCCGGATGACCGGCCTTGCCCTGCCGAACATCATAGCGCTGATCGCCCCCAACGCCCTGCTCATCGCCTACCTCTATACGCTCGACCGATTGAATGGCGACAGCGAACTGATCATCATGAATTCATCGGGCGTTACGATCTGGCGCTTCGCTGCGCCGCTGCTGGCGCTGGCCGGCCTCGTTTCCGTTGTGCTTGTCACGGTCAATTTGTGGGTGATGCCTTTTAGCATGCGGACGCTGCAATCCTATATTACGCAGGTTCGTACCGACTTGATTTCCCAAGTTCTTCGCCCTGGCCTGTTTTCCAGCCCGGAAAAACAGCTGACCTTCCACATACGCGACCGCGCGCCGAACGGAGACTTGCTCGGTCTGATCGTCCATGACGAAAGGACGGCGGGACGGGCGATGACCTATCTCGCCAAGACCGGACATATCGTCAATACCGACGATGGCGCCTTCCTCATCATGCGGGACGGACAGATTCACCGGCGCATCGACGAAGAGGGCGACAAAAGCCGTGATGTGAGCATCGGCGAGTTCAAGGAATATATTTTCGATATCTCGCAGTTCGGGCCCAAGAGCGGCGTGAGCGCACTCAAACCCCGACAGCGGTATCTGCCGGAACTTCTGCATCCGGCGGCGGACGACAAATTATACAAGGCAATACCCGGTAAATTCCGCTCGGAAATCCATGACCGGTTTTCGAACCCCTTATACCCGCTGGTCTTTGCCCTGATTGCATTGAATTTCCTCGGCCATCCGAGGACCATACGCGAAAGCAGATGGAAGAGTATCCTGCTCGCTTTCGGGATAGCCGTGGCGATCAGAGCCGGGGGTCTCGCGGCCACCAATCTGCTCGCCTTGCAAGCTTGGGCGGTGGTTCTCGTTTATGGTATTCCAATAGGTGCGATTCTCGTTGCAGCACTGGCTGCACACGTTAGAATGGCCCCATATGCGCGACTCGGACTGAACTTGAATCTTCCCGATAAAGTTCAGATATCTAAGGATATTTTCTGGGGCGCGTTGGGGGTTAAACAACAACAACAGCGCGGACGCGTGGGATGACTGCTGCAGGGACACTCACGCGCTACATTTCGTGGCGCATCATGCTTGCAATTCTCGGCATGTTCTTGCTGTGCATGGTGCTGATTTTTTTCGTCGATTTTATTGAACTATTACGCCGCTCCGGCAAGCATGGCAGCATTCCGGCGACGAGCCTCGTTTGGCTCACCTTGTTGCGGTTGCCGGTCATGTCGGAATTCGTCCTGCCCTTCGCCGTTCTGATCGGGAGCATCGGCGGTTTCCTTATGCTCAGCCGTAATTCGGAACTGGTGATCGCGCGGGCCGCGGGCATGTCCGTCTGGCAATTTGTTTCGCCGGCCGTTCTCGTTGCATTCCTGATCGGCCTGTTATCCGTGACGGTGTACAACCCCCTCGCCGCTCACGCCCGGTCGGTTTACGAAAGACTTTATGCGGAGCTGTTCGGCCGTCAGGCTTCGCTGCTTAAATCGCGAACCAGCTCGGGCGCCTGGCTGCGCCAGGAAGGCGTCGACGGGCAGTCGGTCGTGCACGCAAAAGTAACGGCCGACAACGGCTTGACGCTGAAAGGCGTCACGGTTCTGCATTATGGCAAGGACGGCAATCTGTTCGAGCGAATTGAAGCGGAGTCCGCACAACTGAAAGACGGGCGCTGGGAACTCCGGAGCGCCTGGATCAGTTCGGTGGGACGGCAGCCCACTTTGCATGAAAGTTACATTCTCAGCACCTATCTGACGCCAACCCGGGTACGCACCGCCCTGGGGTCGACAACGGCGATATCATTTTGGGAATTGCCGGAATTCATCGATGTGGCTGACAAGGCAGGACTTCCGGCGACAAAATACAAATTGCATTATCAGATGTTGCTGGCCCGCCCCTTCCTGCTCGCGGTCATGGTCCTGTTGGCGGCAACTTGCTCATTGCGGTCATTCAGGTTCGGGAAGATCCAGAGCATGGTGCTTGCCGGGCTTGGCGCCGGCTTCACCTTTTTCGTTTTCGCTGAAATATCCCGGAATTTTGGCAATTCGGGACTTGCCGCGCCGGAGGTCGCGGCATGGGCTCCTGCGGGCATCGCGGGATTCCTCGCGCTCACGGTTTTGTTGCATCAGGAGGATGGCTGACGCGTGACGTATCTTAGGCGCATAAATGCCGGCATTTCGGCCCGGGCTTCATCAGCCCGGCTTCGTCATGCCTGGAGGGCACCGCTTGTCGCGGCGTCCTGCGCGCCTGGGCTCATTGCCCTGTTGCTCGCCGGCACCGCCGCACTCGCCCCGCAACCTGCCCTCGCTCAGGCCGCGCCGCTCGGCAATAACGGTCTGCAGAAGCCTGACAGCAATCAGCCGATGCTGCTGCAGGCGGACGAAATGATCTACGACAATCAGAACAACCGGGTGACAGCGCGGGGTAACGTCGAGATTTATTACGGCACCTACACGCTGCTTGCCGACAAGGTCATCTACAATCAGGGCACCAACACGCTTGTTGCCGAGGGCAATGTGCGCATCAAGGAGCCCGATGGCGCGGAGATCAGTTCCGACCGCATCACCCTCACCGACGATTTCCGCGATGGCTTCATCGCCTCGCTCAAGATCGTAACGGAGGATGATTCGCGGATTGTTGCCGCGCGCGCGACGCGCGAGGCTGGCGAGACCACCATTTTTGAGCAGGCGGCGTTCACGCCATGCAAACCCTGCGCGGATAATCCGGATAAACCGCCGACGTGGCAGATCAAGGCCACCAAGGTCATTCACAAGAAATCCGAAGCGACGATCACCTACCACAATGCGTTCTTCGAAATGTTCGGTTACCCGATCGCCTGGGTGCCATGGTTCAAACACGCCGATCCGTCGGTGAAGAGGAAATCGGGCTTCCTCATTCCAGGTTTCAGCACTTCCAGTGACTTGGGAACCGCGATCGAGGTACCCTACTATTTCGCTCTCGCCCCGAACTATGATTTCACTTTCAGCCCGGTTTTCTCGTCGAAACGCGGCATTTTGTGGAAGGGCAGATGGCGGCACAGGACGGCCAACGGCCGCTATTATCTCGAACTCGCAGGCATCGACGAAACAGACTCCAAGCAAGGATTCACGACCACCGACAACAGTTTCCGCGGGTCGATACGGACAGAAGGTGAGTTTGCGCTGAACCAGCATTGGCAATGGGGCTGGGACGTGACGGCGGAATCCGACGACACGTTTCGCAGGTTCTACAATCTGGACAGCATCCTGGCGACGGACCGGGTGTCGGAGGTGTATCTGACCGGTCAGCGCGACAGGAATTATTTCGCCGCCCGACTCTATAATTTTGGAGGTCTGCTGACGACAGATACGTCGATTTCGGAATCCTGGATCCATCCCGTTATCGATTACAACTACATCTTCTCCGACCCGGTGTTAGGCGGCGAACTCAGTTTCGACACGAATATTGTGAGCTTCTCGGGTGACGACGGAACCGATTCAACGCGCCTGATCGCGCAAATGAAATGGCGGCGCACTTATATCGACCGTCTCGGTCAGGTCGTAACGCCATTCTTTGTTGCTCGCGGCGACTATTACAACGTCTCCAGTTTCACCGATAAGGTGACCGGCATTTTCGAGCCTGGAAGAGATATAACGCGCGGTGTCGGCGTTGGCGGCATCGAGTACAGATACCCCTTCGTCAAGCACACAAAACGTGGCGCGCATGTGTTTGAACCAATCGCCCAATTCATCGCGCGCCCCGGCATCCAGGATCAGACCGAAATTCCAAACGAGGACGCGCGCAGCCTTGTCTATGACGATACGTTGCTGTTCGACATCGACAAATTTTCCGGCTACGACCGGATCGAGGGCGGGAACCGCGCCAATATCGGCGTTCGCTACACGCTGCAACGCTTCGATGGCGGATATGTGAGAGCAGTCGTCGGTCAAAGCTTCCAGCTTTCCGGCAGCAACGAATTCACGACCGACACGGGGCTGGACACCGATAGCTCTGATTATGTTGCCGGACTCTATGTGCAGCCGACGAAATATTTCTCCCTTGTTGCCCAGGGCCGCTTTAGCGAAGAAAATTTCGACCTGCAACGAACCGATATTGCGGCAAACGCGAATTACGGGCCGTTGGCGGGGTCGGTTATCTATGCCAATCTTGAATCACAGCCCGGCCTTGGCATCACGGCTGACCGTCAGGAAATCCAGAGCAGCGGCAGCATCGCGCTCACGGAGAACTGGTCGCTATTCGGTCATGTTCGTTATGACATTGAAAGAGACAAGAGGATTACCGATTCTCTCGGGCTGAAATACCGTGACGATTGTTTCGCGCTTTCAGTCACCTATAACGAGAGTTTTATCCGGGACAGGGACATCGAACCCGACGAACGTGTCTTGGTCCACTTCGAGTTCAAGCATCTCGGCGCATTTGACGTCGATGCGGGCTCGATCGTTCCCTGATCTTTTTCGCATTAGGCTTAGGGCCCGCGGGGCCGTTTTGATTATGCATCATCGACTGAAATCAGTTCTTCGCGGATTGGCGCTTGCCGGCGTCCTGCTCCCTGTCATCCTGGCGTTCGCATCGATCGCCGGCGCGCAGGAGGAAGAGCAGAGGATCGTTGTCCTCGTCAATGACACTCCGATTTCCGCCTACGATATTACGCAACGCGTACGCCTGATCTCTGTCACGACGCGTCAGAAACCGACAAAAGCCCTGCAAAAGGCCGCAACCGACGAGCTGATTTCGGAAACCATTCAGCTTCTCGAGGCCAGAAAAGGCGGGATCGTGGTCGGCAAGGACGAGATCGACCGTGCTGTTGACAGCGTCGGAAAGCGTAACAACATGACGGGGCCAAAGCTAATCGCCGCGCTTGGGAAACTTGGCGTGCATTCTCAAACGATAAGGAAAAGATTCGAGGCTCAGATAGCCTGGCAGCGCGTCGTGCGCGCCAAATTCCGCCATCAGGTACAGGTTGGCGATGCACAGGTCGATCAAGCGCTTACCAAGCAGAAACCTGAAGACGGAGCTCCCGCCGAGCAGAAAAAAACCGAGTTCCAGCTGCAGCGCGTACGCTTGGAACTTCCCGAGAATCCGGATCAGAAGACGATCGCCAAACGGCTTGTGGAAGCAGAGAAGTTGCGTGCACGGGTCAAGACCTGCGACCAGATCGGCGACGCAATCAGACGCCTTTCGAAAACCTCCGTTAAACCGATTGGACGCAAGTCAGCCGATCAGATCGTCCAACCCTCCCGCGCGCTTCTGACCGCAGCGGAAACCGGGAGTCTTACGCCAGCCTACGTCACATCGTCCGGCGTCGAGCTTTACGCCGTATGCGGGCGGCGTTCGGTACAGTCGGACAACAAGCAGCGCGAGCGGGTACAGGCCCAGCTTATTGGCCAGGAATTCGAGATTCTCGCGCTTCGCCATCTGCGTGATCTGCGTCAGGAAGCTTTTGTGGAATTCCGTTGATCTGATGCTGTCGCGACACCCGACCAGTTGATCAGGGCCGCAACATGCACGCCCAGTCGAACAGCCCGCCGCCCTTAATAGCCGTGACCATGGGGGATCCGGCCGGTATTGGCCCCGATATCACCCTGTCGGCGTGGGCAGACCGGAATGCAGCCGCGGATACAGCTCCTTTTGTGGTTCTGGGAGATCCGGAACTTTTCCAGGCCCGCGCGGAGATCCTCGGGCTGGATGTGCCGGTCAGAACGGTGCCGGGCGCTGGCGATGCGCGCGCCGTCTTCGCCGATGCCCTGCCCGTTCTCCCCGTGAGGCTGCCAAACCCGGTCAGCGCCGGCGTGCGCGACCCGGCTGGGGCCCCGGCAATCATCGACGCCATCAGACGTGGCGCCGGACTTGTCATGGCTGGCGCGGCGGACGCTTTGATGACCAATCCGATAAATAAGGAGCTTCTCTATGAAGCCGGCTTCAAACATGCAGGCCATACCGATTTTCTGGGGGCGCTGGCGATCGAACACGGCGAAACCGCAAACCCGGTCATGATGCTTGTTTGCCCGGAACTCCGGGTGGTCCCGGTTACCGTTCATATTCCACTAAAGGACGTTCCCAACGCCCTGACCAAAGAACTTCTTGTCCGCAGTATCCGGACCACAGCCGATGCGCTTGAGCGTTACTTTGGAATTGGCAGTCCGCGGATTGCCGTGACCGGGCTTAATCCGCATGCCGGTGAGAATGGCGCAATGGGGAAAGAGGAGACCACTATGATCGCGCCGGCGGTGGACAAACTGCGCGCGGAAGGTCTTGATTTGTCCGGGCCCTACCCGGCCGACACGATTTTTCAGCCGCGCCTGCGCGCCGGCTATGATGCTGTTGTCGCCATGTATCACGATCAAGCGCTCATACCCGTCAAGACCCTTGCCTTCGATCGCGCCGTCAATGTGACCCTCGGCCTTCCCTTCATCCGCACCTCCCC
>JAJFHO010000089.1 GCA_021775575.1 Hyphomicrobiales bacterium | reverse complement strand
TCGGTCCAGACGTCGGGATCGACGAGAAAGCCATCGTCATCGACCTGGAAAGACGGCGGCACTGATTGATTGGTCATTTGGCACTCTTTTTTGTTCCGGACCAGGATTGCATCCATGCTTCCCCGGCCCCCGATCACGCCGCGCTTCAACGGCACTTAGGATGAGGCTTTGGGATTCTCTGCTATCCTCAGGTCGACTTGCCTTCATTGGGCAGGTACTCCGCCGAGGCGACAACCGCATCGTGCAGCAACTCGTCGGTAAGCATGCGTGTCAGCGTCGCTACCGCATCAACCGGATAGTCTGGCGATTTCGTATCGCCGTATTTTCCCGCCGCCACAAGTCCGGCTGCCGCCTCGATGCAGGAACCAATCAGGATCGCGCGTCTATTGTCCATGCTCTGTTTCTCCCTCTGTCAGTCGCCTGAACCGGAAAATTCGATGGCGACAGGATAGTGCGCCAAAATGTTTGGCTTGACCTAATGCCATGCACATCAACTCAAATATGCAAAAATAGGAATATACAGAAATTAGGGCTATGGGGTAATGTTGGCAAGAGACCATGCATATTCTTTATTCCGGTCACAATCGCAATCAAGACGGGCATGCCACGACCATGAGAAACACGGACCGTTCTGAAAAACACGCTGTGCCGCCGGCACGGGCTCACGCGCTGGCCCGGCTCCGTACGATGATCGGCTATTGCGTCCTGCTGGCAATCGCGGCGCTGTCGCCCGCGGCCGGCATTGGCGGGGCCTCGGCCGACACCGCTGCCGGATTGCCGCCCGCGATCGGGCCTGAAAAACCGATGGTCGAACCCTTCAAGGGCGACGACCACCTGTATCACCAGACATGGTTCAACGAATCTTTTCTGAACCTGCGGGAGGATTTCGAGGAAGCCAGGCGCGAGGGCAAGCGCTTTGCCGTCATCTTCGAGCAGCGCGGCTGCCTCTACTGCGTCAAGATGCACACCGAAGTGCTCGCCAAGAAATATATCAACGACTATGTGCGCGAGAATTACCGCATCGTTCAGCTCAATCTGTGGGGCGACCGCAAGGTGACCGATTTCGATGGCACGGTGCTGACCGAAAAGGAACTTGTGCGCCGCTGGAGTGTCGTATTCACGCCATGGATTGTCTTCTTCAAGGACGACCTGACGGGCCTCGACGGAAAATGGGGCCCCCAGCTTGAGGTGATGCGTATGGGGCTCGGCATAGGACCCGGCACCTTCTATGACATGTTCACCTGGATCCGGATCAAGGGTTACGAGACGGACGAGCATTTTCAGCGCTTTCATATCCGGCGCCTGAATGAGCGCGAGGCGATTGCGAAGGGTGAAACCCCAGACAGAACTGGGAAAATGAACTGACTGTCGGCCGGGCGGCCGCCGGGATGTCCCTCCCGTTGCCGGTGCGGCAGAGCGCGAGTTTGCGCATGATCGCGAGGGTTGCGGAGCGAGCGTCAAAAGCGGGTGATGCAGAATGGACCGATCGGCAGGCTTGGCTCCGCCCCCGTGACGAGTTCGGCCACGATATGTCCGACTGCCGGCGCCAGCTGGAACCCATGTGCGGAAAACCCGAAGGCATGAACCACGCCATCGGCCGTGCCGCGGCCGATAAGGGGAAGGTTATCGGGCGTATAACCCTCAATTCCCGCCCAGGCACGGACGATGCGCGCTTTTTTCAGAAGCGGGAATACGCCGCATGCCGTACCGAGAAACTCCGCGATGCCCGACATTTCAAGCGTCGTTTGGTTGCGGTCGGGAAACGCCCTGCCGCGCACGCCGCCACCGATCAGGACGGTTCCGTTGGCAAATTGCTTAAGTGACAGAGCGCCGCCGAGCGCTCCGATTACCGCTGCAACGAAAGGCGGCAAGGGTGCGGTTATCACGAGCATCGGGGCATGGGCTTCAAGCGGGACAGGGTCGCCCAGTTGGGCCGCGAGGTGCCCGCCCCACGCCCCCGCGGCGTTCACGATAACAGGCGCGGAGAAGGTTCCGCGCGGTGTTTCGGCCTGCCATAGGCCTGCCTGGCGCTTGACCGACACAACCGGAATTTGTTCGTGGAACCGGGCACCCAATTTCATGGCGCGCCGCCTGAAAGCCTGTGTTGTGCGAAACGGATGGGCATAGCCGTCGCCCGCGACATGGAGAGCGCCGATACACTCTGGCGCCGATGCCGGCAATAACTCCCGCAAGCTCTCGCGGTCTATGACTTCTTCATGGGTGAAGCCATGGCGGCGCAGCTGAGACACACGGCAGTGCGCACCGACGAGCTCTTCCTCCGAGCGGGCGACCTTGAGGTAACGGCTCTCTGTGTATCCACAATCGTCATCGACAAATGCAGAGATGTCCTGCCAATATTTGGACGACGCCTGCGCCAGCGGCACTTCGGCCAGGTCCCGGCCGAGCCGCCTGACGCCACCTGCATTCACGCCCGACGCATGGCGCCCGATATGATCTTTCTCAAGAACGTTGACCGACAATCCGAGCATGGAAAGATTCAGTGCGGCCGAGCAGCCGTGAAGCCCGCCACCAACGACAATAACATCAGCCGTCCTTTGCCGCGCCATCACTCTTCCGATCCATCGATCTGCAAATTGGCCAGCTCTTCCAGGCATAGCGGCTTGATTGGCGGGCGCAGCCGGAAATAACCGACTTTGGCGACTGCGCGCGAGGTCTCCTTTGCAATAATCTCCTGCACGGTGAGCCCGCAGAACCTGCCCTGGCAGGGTCCCATCCCCGCGCGGCAATAGCTCTTTAGCTGGTTCGGACCGGCTATGCCGATGCCGATGGGCGCGCGAACATCATCGAGCGTCAGCTCCTCGCACCGGCACACAGTCGTACTGCCATCGTTTGGCACACGGAATTGACCCGCCGGCCTGAACCACGCATCGAGGAACGGCCTGATCCTGCGTTCCCTTGTCAGGACCCGGTGCGGAGCGGCCGCCCGTTGGTCGCGCTCCCCAATGGAGAGCTTCCCGAGCCTGTACAGGATATCGAGGGCCGCCATTTCACCGGAGGCTTGCGCCGCCACCGCGCCATCGATCCCAGCGCCATCGCCGGCGATAACAATTCCATCGACCGAGCCCTGCCCCCAATCGTCAATCCGGGGCCTCCAGCAGAGTTGGCGGCTGTGCCACGCATGGTCCAGGCCAATTGACATGGAGAGATTTACGTTTGGCACCACGCCCTGGTGCAGAAAGATGTGCGTGCCGGCAATCTCACGCCATTCGCCATTGCCTGTCTGAAAGGCAAGACCTTGGGCGGCATCGTCACCCAGCACCTGGAGATCCATCACACCGGAGATCATGGTCGTGCCGCTGCGCTGGATATCCTTCATCCACCGGCGCCCCCTGGCGAGCAGGTCCCAACGTGAAAGGGCGGCGGGCAAATGCTGGAGGGCGTGCTTTCTGTTCGCTTTGGCGGTCGTGTCCACCAGCGCCGCGACCTTTACTCCGGCACGCAGATATTGATGGACCACAAGGTAAAGCAGGGGACCGCTTCCGGCGAAAACAGCACCGTCAGCCGCGAGCCCCGACGATTTCAATAATGTTTGCGCCGCGCCCGCGGTCATGACGCCCGGCAGCGTCCAGCCCTTTATCGGAAAAGGGCGCTCCATGGCGCCGGTCGCCAGCAGCACATAAGGCGCGCGCAGCAGCCGCGCGCTCCCCTCGTGCGAATATCCGACTTCCCTCTCATCGCTCACCTGCCAGACCGTTGCATCGGTCAGATAGTCGATATTACTTTTCCGCAACCGGTGCAGAAGCGGCCGACCGGCCATATACTCCTGCCCCAGATAACGGCCACGACTATCCGCTGCATTTTCGATATTCCGGTATATCTGACCGCCCGCCCCCGGTTGGTCGTCGAGCAGGAGGACACTTGCCCCTGCTTCAGCCGCGAGCGCCGCCGCGGTCATGCCAGCGGGTCCCGCACCTATGACGATTACGTCGTAGCTCATGGCTCACTCGCCCTCGGGCGAAATCACGGCAAGGCCGCGCTGACGCGCGACTTTCATCCCATCGCGCGCGGCAACCTGACATGCTTGGCGGTTAGGCTCGCCATCGATGACCATCAGGCAGTCGAAGCACACACCCATCATGCAATAAGGCCCTCGGGGCCGCCCGCTCTGCGGCGTTTGCCGGAAGTCGGCGACACCAGCCGCCAGCAACGCGGCTGCGACGCTGTCTCCTGTGCAGGCGGGCACGTCGACGCCTTCGAATTCCAGGATGACGGCTTTTTCAACATCGCCATTTACGCATTTAAACATCGAACCTCCTGGCACTCAGCCCTGTCAGTTCATTTCCCAAGGTTCCCTCAGCCACATAGTTGGCAAAATCCAGAGAGTGCGCGGCAGCCAATGTCACGCCGCTGTGACAGGAGGCGGCAAAGGCGCCCGGCATGGTTTCCGACCGATCGTAAATTGGCAGGCCATCCGGCGTCATGACACGAAGGGCGCTCCAGCACCGGACGATGCGCGCCCTGGCCAGCCAGGGAAAAGTCCGCCGCGCCCTGTCAGCGATGGTCTTCATGACGCCTGGTGTGCTGCGCAAATCGAAGCCCGCATCTTCGTGGGAATTGCCGATCAAAACAGTGCCTTCGCCAGTCTGGCGGACCGGTGTTGTCGGAATTTTCAGAAAATTATCGAGCCTTTCACTAACCAGGATTTGACCCTTTAGCGGATGCACCGGCTGGTCCAGGCCGACCATGGGGGCCAGGACTTTGTTGCCAAGGCCCGCCGCCAGGACAAGCTTTGCGGCGGTGACCGACTGCCGTTTGGTGCCAAGCACGAAATCTCCGCCTGCCCTGGATATTTCATGCACGCGGGCGTCGACGATGATTTCTCCCCCCAGGCGCGTGAATGCCTGTTGCATCGCGCGCATCAGATAGAGCGGATTGACATGGCCATCGTGGGGACTGAAGGAGCCGCCCACCACATCGGGCCCAAGACCCGGCAGTAACGCGGCCAGATCGCTGCGGGAGAGCATCTCGTGCCGGAATTTTCCATTCTGATGGCTGGTCAGCGTGGTCATTTTCGCCGCGCGCTCCTTGAATTCTTCCTCGCTCAGGCAGATGTCGACACCGCCGGAGCGGGCATAGTGCAGCGACAGACCTGTGCGCTCGCTGAGATCTTCGGCAAATTCAGGCCAGAGTTCAGACGATCGCATGGTCCAGTCGGCATAAACCGGAAACCCGATCCCCTTGCTTTGAACCCAGACGAGGCCGAAATTTCCGCGTGCCGCGCGATAGGCGATATCGCCTTCATCGAGAATGGCGCATCGCAGTCCCCGCCGGGCCAATCCAAAGCCTATCGCCGAGCCCAAAAGACCACCGCCGACAATGACAGCATCATATGTGGCCTTCATGCGAACCGCTCCATTCGGTAGGGCGCGAGATCTATGTTCGGCGTCGCACCGCTGACAATGTCGGCGACGATACGGCCGGTTTGGGGCGCCATTCCGAAGCCGTAATGAGAGTGGCCGAAGGCTACGAAAAGATCGCTTTGGGCCGGAACCGGGCCGATGCAGGGCAAACTGTCGGGGAACGACGGACGCACGCCCATCCATTCGTCCGTTTCCCCGATATTGATGGCGGGAAACATGTTCTTTGCCAACTGCTTGAATATTCTCGCTCTTCGGTAGTCAGGCGGTGCATCCAACCCGGCGAACTCGGCGGTTCCCGCGCAGCGCACACCGGCAATCATGGTACTGGCGACGAATTTGCGCTCCGCTTCCATGATCGAATTGTTGATGGTGATGCCAGGGTTGCGAATGGTGAGGTGATATCCGCGTTCCGCCTCCAAAGGTACCTTTGCCCCAAGCGGCTGAAGCAGACGCGCCGACCAGGCGCCAGCCGCGACGACGACCTTCCCGGCCGTGATCCTGCCCTGGTCCGTATCCAGCTCCCAGCCGCCATCGCTATTGCGGTGGAGGGCGTTCACCGTGGCGCGACGGAAACCGGCTCCCATCGACATCGCTTTTTCGTAAAGCGCCTTTCCAACAGCTCCCGGATCCATCGCGCGGGCTTGATCCTTGATGATTACCGCGGAGGTATAGACGGGAGAAAGCGCCGGTTCGATCTGCCGCAACTCATCCCCATGCACGACCTTGAGCGGAACATCGCGTTCGGCGCGCAAACGCCAGCCGAGCTGGTCCAGATTGGCACCCGACGCATTCCGAAAGACATGCACATAAAGCGAGTCGCGGATGAGGTGCTCATGCCCGGTGCCGCGCAGATGATTCCGGTAGAGATCTACATTCGGACGGTTCAGGACGTTCATTGCATCGGCTATGGCGGCAAGATTCTCGCGTTTGCCGGCGGCAATGAAACGCAGCGCCCAGGGCAGCAGCCGCGGCAGATAACTCCAGCGAAGCGAAATCGGTCCTTCCGGGTCAAGCAGCCACCCGGGCACCTTTCGCCATATTCCCGGCATGGACTGCGGTACACAGCTCCAGGGCGACACCACGCCTGCATTGCCGTGGCTCGCGCCCGACGCGGGAAGATCGCGGTCGATCAGCTCGACGGACATGCCCTTCTCAAGCAACGACAGGGCCGAACAGATACCGACGATGCCGGCGCCGACAATTATGACGCGTTCAGCCATGGCCGGTCTGTCACGGTTCGCCGGGTTGCCCTTCTGTCAAAGTTCCCGGTCCGGGCGATTGCCGGGCGATAGTGCAAGCTACTGTCACGGAGAAACATCAAGCCACCTCGGCGGCAAGGTCACGTCTGCTTCGCCACGCGACCACCTGCTGGACCAGAACCGGTAGTGCCATCACCAGTGCGTACATATCGCTGGTCGCTCCCGGCGCGACCATGAACATGCCAGCCATTCCTATCAACAGGCGCACGGCCAGCGGCATGGGAGCGATGAAGTAAGCGCTTACGGCTGTCGCCATCATGACGACGCCAAGAGCACAGGTCAGCGTCGTCTCCAGAAACGCGGTCCAGGTGAAATAGTCGTCGAGAACGATCAGCATGGCCGGCGAGTAGACGAAGACCATGGGGACCATTAGCTTGGCGATGCCGAGGGAGAATGCGGAGACACCGGTCCTGAAAGGGTTGGCGCCCGCGATCCCTGCGGCCGCATAGGCCGAGGCGCAGACCGGCGGTGTAATTTCCGAGATAACACCGTAATAGAGCACGAACAGATGCGAGGCCAACGGAGGAATTCCGAGTTCGGCCAGAGCCGGTTGGGCGACGGTAGCAAGCATGATGTAAAGCGCCGTCGTCGGCAGTCCGGCTCCCATCAATATGCAGGTGATGGCGATCAGGATCAGGGAAATAAAAAGCGTTATTTCCTGAATGGGAATTTCCAGCAGCGGGATCCAGGAAATCAGGCCCTGAATGTTCTCGGCAATGCTCTGGGCGCCATTTGTGACCATGAAGCCGAGGCGAAAACCAAGCCCGGTGGAATTGACGACACCAACGACGATGCCGATCGCCGCGCAAACCGCACCGACGGCAAGGGCGTATTTGACGCCGGTTACGCAGGCATCGAAAATATCGTGCACGGAAATGCGGTGCATGGGGTTGAGGAAACCGACCGCAAGCGCCGTCGAGATGCCCCAGAACGCCGCCATATGCGGCGAGTAGCCGCTGAACAATACATAGATCAGAACGAACAGCGGGAGGGCGGTCGGCCACCCCCGTTTGATGACCGCAAGCAGTTTCGGGATTTCCTCGCGCGGCATGCCCTTGAGGCCCAGCCGCTTGGCCTGGAAATGGACGATGCACAGGACACCGATATAGTGCATCGCGGCGGGACTGGCCGCGGCAATGACGATCGTCGTGTAGGGAACTTCAAGAAACTCGGCCATGATAAAGGCGGCGGCGCCCATGATCGGCGGTGTGATCTGTCCGCCGGCGCTGGCCGCGGCCTCGACCCCCCCGGCGAGATGGCCGGGGTAGCCCATGCGTTTCATATTCGGGATGGTCAGCGAGCCGGTCGACACAGTGTTGGCGATGGAAGAGCCCGATATGGTGCCGAAGAAGGCCGATGAAACCACGCTGACCTTGGCCAGGCCACCGGTATAGCGCCCGGCGATCACCGTCGCTATATCGACGAAGAACTGCCCCAGACCCATGCGCTGCGCGAGCACGCCGAACAGGACGAAATGGAAAACCACCGTGGAGACGATCCACAGCGTGACGCCGTAAATCCCCTCGGCCGGGAAGTACATGTTGTTGACATATTGAGCCCAGTTGATGCCTGGATGCTTAAGAATCTGGAGCGGTATATATTTGCCGAAAACCGCGTAGACCGTGAACAAAATAATGATGACCGGCACCACGATACCGAGGGTCCGGCGCACCGCCTCCAGCAGGACGAGAATGAGCATTGTGCCGAAGATGACGTCGATTTGAGCCGGATCGCCCTGGCGCAACACCTGCTCAGGCAGTTCGAACCGATAACCGAAAATCTGGATATCGATCCCGTACCAGGTGACGCCGATATACAAGGATGCAGCGACACCTATGACGATCAGCAGCCAATCCCACAGCGGCACGTTTCCATAGCGCCACCAGGTGTTTCGATGCAGCACCCGGGCGTCATAACCCCTGATCGCCGGAAAGCCGATAAACACCAGCAAAATGACGCCCGACATATGGAAGCCCATGTGCCAGTAGTCGACCGGCACGCCTGTGCCCGCGGTGATGTAGTGGTAGGCGGCAAAAAGAATCGAAAAGACAAATGTGAATTGTATGAGCAGAGGGGCAAGGGCGCGGGTATGAAGGCCGGAATCGTATTTCTCTTCCAGTTCCTCGACCGCCTTGACGTCAAATTCTTTCATCCCGCTCCCCGAAACTCTGAAATCCGCACATCAATATAATTTCGTTGCCGTGTCCGGCGCCGCTGCCACGCCGGGGGCGGAAACAGGCGCTAAAACCAGACCTGTTTCCGCCTCGGCAAAGGCAACTATTTGATCATGCCGATTTCTTTGTAATATTTCTCGGCGCCGGGATGCAGCGGTATCAGGACGCCTTTCAAGGCTGTCTCCAAACGAATGGCCTTGCCCTTCGCGTGGCCCTTGTCCAAAAGGCTGCGGGTTTTCTTGCTCCAAAGCGCTTTGGTGATGCCATAGACGAGGTCCGTCGGCTGATCGACGGATGTCACCAGCTGGCCGTTCACCGCAATCGTCGGCGTATCGGTCTTGATATTTTCATAGGTGCCGGCCGGGATCATGGATTCCACATAGTAGGGAATGATCTTGTTGATGGCCTTGCGCTCATCGTCGGAGAATTTGTACAGATCGAAACCCTTGGTTGATCCCAACTGGATCAGCGCCGCGAATGGCGTGCCGCCGGCGTAGAAGAAGGCATCCAGCTGACCGTCGGCGAGACGCTGGGTGCTCTGGCCAAGGTTCAATTCATGCTCATCGGCCTTGATGCCGTAATGCTTGAGGATCATCCGCACCGAAACCTGGGTGCCGGAACCGGCCGCGGCAACGCCGACACGTTTGCCGGTAAGGTCTTTAAGGCTGGCGAGCTTGATACCCTTCGCCAGCACCAGGTGCATGTCTTCCGGGTACAGATTGGCGATAACCCGGACCTTGTCTTTCTTTTTGCCGGCAAACTTGCCCTGGCCGTTATAGCCTTGCGTGACGCTCTGCGCGCCGGCAAGCCCGGCGTCGAGCTGACCGGCATGGATGGCGTTCATGTTGGCGACCGAGGCATTGGTTGAAACCGCGATGGCGACGAGGCCCGGTACGCCGCAGGTGCCGCCCTTGTCGCAGGCGCGCGCGCCCGGCGGGCTGGAGATGGCGTTGGCGATCAGTCCGCCAATCGGGAAATAGGTGCCGCCGGCGCCACCGGTGCCGATGCGCCAGAACTTCATTTCCTGAGCGCCGGAGCTACCTATCGCACCGACGGTCAGCATTGCCGCCACAAGCGTGGCTAAGAAAAACTTGAACTTAAACTTCATGGTCCTGTTTCCTCCTGTGAAAGTAACTCCAACTTGCAAACCTGAAGGGTTGCTTGCCATGTGACGGGTAGTTGCCGGCGAAAGCAGCCCGCATCTCCTCAAGCCGATGCCGGCGCGCTTTGGCGACAACCCGACGCGGCCCAATTGCGCGCTATGATTGGGATTGAAATGTCCTGACGAACGCTGTCTCCCCCGTTTCAATCACCTATCGGGTGACATTTCTTATTTTTATTGAAGGCCATTGTAGGCTTGCCGCCAATAAGAACAAATTATAAATTCTTCTAATTCGAAAAGAAAACCGTATACCCTGTGCGGTGTACAGCCGATTGATCGGTCAGCAGCGGAGCCAAGGAGGGGCGTCATGAATCTGAATCAGCTACGGGCATTTCGCGCGGTCATGCTGACCGGGTCGGTATCGGAAGCGGCCCGCAATCTTCGCCGCACCCAACCGGCGATCAGCGCGCAGATTGCGGCGTTGGAACGCGATTTGGGATGCAAGCTGTTCGTCCGCCAGGGCGGGCGCCTGAAACCCGCGCCGGAAGCCAATTACCTTCTGGAAGAAGCGAACGATATTCTGGGCCGGCTGAATGCTGCTGAACGCATTCTCAGAAATGTCCGCGATCTTGAGCATGGGAAACTCCAGATCGCCTGTATGCCCGGCCCGTCAACCTTCCTGTTGCCGGAGTTGGTCGGCCGATTTGTTGAAAAACGACATGGCGTCGATGTCGCATTGATCAGCCGTGCGTCGACCGAGGTCCTGCAACTTATTTCATCCCAGCAGTTCGATATCGGCCTGATCGATCTCGATGCCGGCGACATCAAGCCATCGCGCCTGGTCGAAAGTGAAGAATTGCGGATGGGGTGTTTTTGCGCAGTTGCGGCGGATGACCCACTGGCAGAAAAGACGGTGATTACAGCCTCCGATCTGGATGGCAAACCGATGGCTGCGTTATACGCGTCGCATATGACCAGCCAACGCACCCGGGCGGCATTTGAGTCGGTTGGTGCCTCCTACAGCGTGCGATTTGAAGCGCAGTTTTTCATTCCGCTTCTGACCTATATCGAAAAGGGCCTCAGCTATGCCGTCGTTTCTGCCATGTGCGCTGAAAGTTACCGGCTTTCGCGAGGCAACCAGGGGCGTATCGCGTTCCGGCCATTCGAACCGAGCGTTCATCTGGAGTTTGCGGTCATAACACCGGCCCACCGGCCTCCCTCCGCTCTTGCGAAAGCCTTCATGGAGCTATTGATGGCGGAGCTGACGAGGCTGGGGTCCCTCCCGCTGGCACAGAGATCGGAACCGTCCGCCCGGTCTGAAAGACTTGTGTCGTCCGCGGACGGCTAAGACTACAGGCCGAACCTGTCCAGGAATTTGAACCAGGCGACCGCCGCCGGCACGAACCACGGATTGCCGTTGTAAAAAGGAATGGCGCTGAAGGGCTGGCCCTCGAAGGCGGATGCGCCGGCTGGATCGCCGAGTATCTTCAGGGCCGCCTTGCGGCCGAACCAGCGCGCCCACACGACACCCGAGCCACAAAACCCCGTTGCGTAGCAGACGCCGTCTCTGACGACCAGCTGCGGCAAATGATCGAGATTCATGGCAACGTAACCCCACCAGACATGGCTCAAGCCGACATCCGCCAGGTCTGGAAAGATGCGGACCATTTTCTGGCGCAAATGGTCGTGGGCGACCGGCCCGTCGACTTGCAGATTGCCTGCCGCACGGCCGCCAAACAGAATCCGTGTCCCGTCCGGCGACGGCCGGAAGTAATGGTGAACGCGGTTGGTATCGCCAAGCATGCGCCGTTTCGGACAGAGCCGGTCCATGAGCTTCCTTGAGATAGGTTCGGTGGCGATGATCATGCTCGGCACCGGCACAATGCGTTTCCGCAGCCAGGGAACCGCGCCGTCGGTATAGCCATTGGTGCAGACAATGACGTTGCCGGCGGAAATGACGCCGCGCGAGGTCGCCAGTTCAAAGCGATTGCCCTCGCGCCGAATATCCGAAACGCCGGTATGGGCGTGAACGCCGACACCCGCCTTTAGCGCGGTATCCAGCATGCCCTGATGAAGCAATGCCGGGTGCACGCCGGCAATGTCCGGCCGCACGACGCCGCCATGATACATATCCGAGCCGATTTCCGCATGCTGCCCCGACCTCGGTACAACGCCGGCTCCGAGGTCAAAATGCCTGTTCAACGCCTCGGCTTCACGGGCCAGAGTCTCATAATGTTTAGGCCGTGTCGCAGCTGTGAACCGGCCAACCGGCTGGTGCTGGCAGTCGATCTTCTCGCTAGCGATAAATTGGGCGAGGTCGTCGCGTGCTTCTATGGCTTCGCTGTAATAGGCCTTGGCGCGCTCAAGTCCGAGCGTCGAAATCATCTTGGAAAAGGAAATGCGCAGATTGCCGCTGGTGATGCCGCCGCTGCGCGATGACCCGCCGCCGCCGGCAACGCCCTTGTCGAAAACCTGCACAGAACGGCCTTTGCGCACCAACTCCAGTCCGGCGCCGAGCCCCGCATAACCCGCGCCGACGACTGCGACATCGCAATTTCCGGCTACGGGCTGCTTCGGCACTTCAGGGCGAGGGGCTTCTTCCCACCAGTAGGGCGTATGCACCGGCATGGCGTTCACTCTTGACAATCAACCGGCGACAATCGCTCAGGCCAGCCCAGTCTGCCGGATTGCCAGGACAAGGACAAATTTCAAATTCTTCTAATTCGGAAAGGCCCGTTTATGGTTTCGCGGACCCCGGCAGACGCGGGCGCCGCGAGCCGCCTGCCGCATGGCCGGCAGGTCACGCTCCAGATAGCGCAAGTTGGCGCGCCCGGCTATCGGTTGCTCTGCAGCTTGTCGAACGCCCTGCGGAAGGCCCGGCCGGCGGCATATGCGCGGTCATCCTCGTTGGCGATCAGCTTGGCTTGCTTGACAACGCCGCGGGCCGCCTTGATCGCCTTCTCCCTTGCCTCGGGATCGGACGCGGCCCTTTGTGCAACATAGCGGGCAATTTGGCGCAGCAGCACTGACATTGCGGCACGATACCCAATCCGGGCCGTTTCAGCCAGACAGGAATTGCCGGCGACGGATACCGTTCGGATTTCTGCCCTGTCAAGGTCAGAACGCGAAGATGCATCCCACCGCCATCAGCGGGCAAAGCGGACGGCGTTGACACGTTAACGGCTGACTAATCGCGGGCTTCGCGATAGCGTCAGCGTACGCAACAGATATCCTATCGCCGTCATCGCTTTCCGCCCCTGATCATCCAGCACGCAACCTGGCTCTATCTGCGATTTACGCTCAGCTATCGGGACGTCGAGGAATTACTGGTGGAACGAGGGATCGACGTCTCCAACGAGACCATCCGGCGATGGGTTCTGAAGTTCGGACACCTCTATGCCCAGCGGCTACGACAGTGTAGGCCGAAACCCGACGATCAATGGCACCTGGACGAGATGTTCGTCACGATCCGCGGCAAGCGGATGTTTCTGTGGCGTGCAGTGGATAGCGAAGGTGAGGTTCTGGACTTCCTTATCCAGCCCAGGTGTGACAAGGCCGCGGAGTTGAAACTGATGCGCAAGCTCCTAAAGAAACAGGGCTTCGCGCCGCGGGTCGTCGTTACGGACAAGCTGCGATCCTACGCATCGGCATTCAGGGAACTTCGACTGTCAGCGTGGCATGAGCAAAGTTTGAGAAAGAACAATCGCGCCGAAAACTCTCATCAGCCAGTCCGTCGACGAGAGCGAAAAATGCAGCGCTTCAAGTCTGCCGGATCAGCTCAGCGATTCCTCTCCGCCCATGCCGCCGTCTACAACAACTTCAATATCCAGCGTCACCTGATTTCCCGATCCACACTCCGCGCCTTCCGGGCAGAAGCAATGCGGAGCTGGCACGGTGCCGTCACTATCTAATCTGCTCTTGATTGCTAAATGCTTGGTGCGGATGCACGAATTAACGTGTCAGTGCCGACACTACCGCTTGCAGGCGATTCAACGCTACGTCAATACAGGGCTAGCTCAGTCCTCGATATCCAGCGAATAGCCGGCTCCGCGTACGGTCCGAATAGGGTCGCGCGAGCCATTTCGGTTCAGGGCCTTGCGCAGCCGGCCGACATGAACGTCCACGGTTCTGAGGTCAACATAGGTGTCGCGCCCCCAGACCCGGTCCAGGAGCTGATCGCGGCTCCAGACCCGCGCCGGCTTCTCCATAAAGGTCGTGAGCAAACGATACTCGGTGGGGCCGAGCTTCACGGCCTTTCCGGCGCGCGTCACCTTGTGCTGCTCGGGGTCAAGGCGGATGTCGCCGAATTCGAGCAGTTCGCCAACACCGCCAGGCCGCGTCCGGCGCAGCATGGCGCGAACGCGGGCAATGAGCTCATTCACCGAGTAGGGCTTGACGATATAGTCGTCCGCGCCCGTTTCAAGCCCTCGCACGCGGTCGGTTTCCTCCCCGCGCGCGGTCAGCATGATGATTGGAATATGCCTGGTCTCAGGGCGCGCCCTGAGGCGGCGGCAGACTTCGATACCGGAGAGATTGGGCAGCATCCAGTCAAGAATGATCAGATCGGGCTGGGTTTCCTGCGTGAGCAAAAGTGCCTCCTCACCGTCGGCGGCGTGGGCCAGCCGGAACCCTTCCGAGCTTAGATTATAAGTCAGCACTTCAAGTTGCGCCGGTTCGTCCTCGACGATCAGGACAAGAGGGTCTGATGAGGCATTTGCCATCACTGCTTACTCCCCAATCGGCTCCCTATTCCGCAGCATCGGGCTCAATAAAAATGGTGCTGGTCGTGTCGCTCTTGGGGCGCTCGTCATCGTAGATTTCGCCGCTGACCATATAGTGCAGTTGCTCGGCGATGGTCGTCGCATGGTCCCCCATGCGCTCCACATTCTTGGCGATGAACAGCAGATGCATGCAAGGGGTAATCGCGCGCGGATCTTCCATCATATAGGTGAGCAATTCGCGAAACAGCGTATTGTACATATGGTCGACTTCCTCGTCGCGCTGACGCACATCATCCGCCATGTCCACGTCACGGACCACATAGGCATCGAGCACATCTTTCACCATGCCTTGCACCAGGACGCACATGCGCTTGATGGTCGCGGCCGAGGAGCCGATAGGCTGTGATTTGGCGAGAACATTTGTGCGCTTGGCGATGTTTTTGGAAAGGTCGCCGACGCGCTCCAAATTCGATGCGATTTTTGGCGACACCACAACCACGCGCAAATCCTGTGCCACAGGCTGGCGCTGGGCGAGAATGCGCACGAAGGCCGCATCAACTTCGACCTCGAGCGCGTCGATACGCTTGTCCTCGGCAATGACCCTGTCCGCGAGCTGGATATCGCGGCGGGTCAAGGCCGTTGCGGCATCAGCAATCTGGCTCTCGACCAGGCCGCCCATTTCTATAATGAGATTCTCGATATGCTTGAGGTCCTCATCGAATGAAGTGACGATATGTTCCTGATCCATAGTCCGCCTCCTAGCCGATCCGGCCAGTAATATAGCTTTCCGTGCGTTCGTCCGTCGGCGTCATGAATATCGTTTCAGTCGTGCCATATTCAACCAGATGGCCGAGATGAAAAAACGCCGTCTGCTGGGAGACGCGTGCGGCCTGCTGCATGGAATGCGTGACGATTATGATCGTGTACTTCTCACATAACGTATCTATCAACTCCTCAATACGCGCCGTCGCAATCGGGTCCAGCGCCGAGCAGGGTTCATCCATCAGGATCACCTTCGGCTGAACTGCAATCGTGCGCGCGATGCACAGGCGCTGTTGCTGGCCGCCTGAAAGGCTGGTGCCCTGGTCGTCCAGCCTGTCATGAACCTCGTCAATCAGGCCCGCCTGGGTCAGGCTGTGCTCGACGATATCTTTCAGCTCGGCTTTTGATTTCGCGAGCCCGTTAATTCGCGGGCCATAGGCCACATTCTCGAAAATGGATTTCGGAAAGGGATTGGGCTTCTGAAACACCATGCCCACCTGCGCGCGCAGGGCAACAACATCGACATCCGGATCGTAGATATCCTTGCCGCCGATGGTGATGTCCCCGCTGACGCGGCAGATGCCGATCAGGTCGTTCATCCGGTTCAGGCACCGCAGGAAGGTGGTCTTGCCGCAGCCCGAGGGGCCAATCAGCGATGTCACCTGTTTCTCCGGAATATCAAGGCAGATGTCGAAGAGGGCCTGTTTGTCTCCATAGGAGACGTTGACATCGTGCGCCACAATCAATGGTGTCTCTTCGGCTATCGACGCCGGAACCGGAGCCATTTCGGGCAATACGTCCTGCAATGCGAGTGCAGTCATCATTTTCTCCTACTTAGAAACGGCGCTCAAACTTTTTGCGCAGCAATACGGCAGCCAAATTCATCAAGATCAAAAAGAGCAGCAGCACGATGATCGCCGCAGATGTCTTTTCCAGAAAAGCCCGCTCGGGGCTGTCTGCCCAAAGGAACACCTGCACCGGCAAGGCGGTTGCGGGCTCAAGAATGCTTTTGGGAACATCGACAACGAATGCCACCATGCCGATCATCAGCAAAGGAGCGGTATCGCCCAACGCGCGGGCCATGCCGACAATGGCACCGGTCAGCATGCCGGGCAGCGCAAGCGGGGCCACATGATGAAATGTGGCCTGCAGATCGCTCGCGCCCACGGCAAGCGCCGCCTCGCGAATTGAAGGCGGCACAGCGCGCAGGGACGCGCGCGAGGCAATGATGATGGTCGGTAGGGTCATCAGCGCCAGCACCATGCCGCCGACCAGCGGTGTTGAACGCGGCAGGCCGAAAAAATTCAGGAATATCGCCAGCCCCAGCAGACCGAATACGATTGAAGGGACCGCGGCAAGATTGTTGATATTGATCTCGATGAGATCACTCCAGCCGCCCTTGGGAGCAAACTCCTCCAGATATATCGCCGCCATGATGCCGATGGGGAAGGAAAGCACGAAACAAACAAGCAGGCTGAGCGCCGACCCCATGATCGCGCTCAATATTCCGGCCAGTTCCGGCTCTCGGGAATCGCCGCTGGTGAAAAAGGTTGTGTTGGCTACGCGGCGGATGTCGCCCTTGCCCCGAAACGTATCGACCCAGCCGATTTCCTTGTTCGAGATGCGTCGGGACGCCTCGGGCAGTGATGGATCGATATTTCCCTTGATTAGTTGATCGATGTCATCGGAAGCGGGAAACCAGAATTTCGGTGTTGTACCAATCAAATCCGGCTCGGCAGCTACCCTGTTCCGGAGGATAAATTCTGCGCCGGGACTTACAAGACCGTACAGTTTGCGCTTGTCCCGCCGCCCCTTGACCTCGGGGAAGGCCTTGCGCAGAGCGGACTTTACCAAGGCTCCGTAATTGGCCTGCCTTAGTACGGCTAGGTCGCCCGAGCCGGCTGGGTCAAGCTGCTCGGCATCAAGTTTGATTGACAGCGCGATTTGCGTCTGGGTGAAAGCGCCGACGCTCATATGCCCGATCATCCCGATCATGACGACGAGAAAACCGAGCGCCAGCGTGATCGCCGCCTTTCCATAAATTCGGAAACGGCGCTCGGCCGCGTGGCGGCGCTTCAGTCCGGGGAGCGTGGCCTTGATGATCTCAGTCATATTGTTCCCGATAATGTTTCACGATCTGCAGCGCCGCCACATTGAATAGCAGCGTGAGGATGAACAGCAGCAGTCCCAGCGCGAAGGCCGACAGGGTCTTCGCGCTGTCGAATTCCTGGTCGCCCGTGAGAAGGGCAACGATCTGAACCGTGATCGTGGTAACCGCGGCAAGCGGATTGGCCGTGAGATTGGCGGCAAGCCCGGCGGCCATAACCACGATCATGGTCTCACCAATCGCTCTTGATGTCGCCAGCAGCAG
>JAJFHO010000088.1 GCA_021775575.1 Hyphomicrobiales bacterium | reverse complement strand
GAGAAGTCAAGCAAATGGCGCTCTTCAAACATGGCATTCGCATTCGAGAGCTTTTCGACTGGGCCAACAGGCTGCAGAACACCATAAATTTCACGGACTCAGAGCGCCGCGTTCTGGCGCATTACTGGAACACCGGCGCCGACGCCGCCATGGGCGCCGGTGAGGTGCTGACTACAAAGTATCGCCACAAGGACAGAATGCTTGATGTTCTGGCCAATCAGGCGAGTGAAGAAATGGGCAAGCGAGTGAAGCGTGTTTTTGAGGAGGCGGAATAGGCCGTAACGCGCGAGATGCGCCAGGCGTTGAGCACCTGATTGGAACGCAGGATTGATGACCATGAGTGAAGAGTTTCATCCCTTCAAAGAGTTGCTTGAAGCTTTTCTGGCACAGGAGCCGGCGGGCTCTCTGTCAGCTGCATCCTTGCTGTATTACTGGTTGAAGCAGCCCGCGCCAAATGTTTTGGCCGAAATGTTGGTTAGCCAGAATGTCGAACTCGATCCGTTCAAAGGTGATCTTGAAGCAATGGTGCAAAGGCCCCATTCGAATGGCGATCCATGGATTTTGCAATACATCTCGCAGACGAAAGATTTGGATGCTGTGAGCACGTTTATGTTTTTGCGCGATTGCATCTCTGCCAGCAGCGGTGCGTTGAGAGGTCTGTTCGAAGAATACGCCGTAAACCCCGACGAGATTGTACTGCAATGCGAGGCTGAAAAAAGGCAGCGCGTGCTGACGATCATTCAAGAAAACGCGGCGCAAGCCCCAAAGCATTTGGCTCGCAATGGTCGCGACCTTCTTGAGTGTGCCCGGCGAGGCGAATTTGAGGGGTTAGTGAAACGCTCACCCGCTTTTGAGCAGATGCTGAATATCCTGCGCAAAAGCCGTAAGGGTAACGTCATCATCACCGGTCCCGCGGGTGCGGGAAAGACGGCACTGGTCGAATACCTGGCAAATGAACTGGCAGGAGGTGTACTGGAAGCCACGTTCCCGCGAATAAAGCTGTTTGAAGTTCGTATGAGCTCGCTTCTTGCCGGCACTCAATACCGGGGCATGTTCGAAGAGCGGCTGGAGCAAGTAATTACCGAAGTCGAGCTTTGCAAGCCGGTTATTCTGTTTATTGACGAGGTTCATCTTCTATGGGGTGCCGGGCGGACATCTGAGAGCGCCATGGACGCCGCCAATATTTTGAAACCGCATCTGGCGCGAGGCGATCTCCGGGTAATCGGCGCAACCACGTCTGAAGACTATCGCCGCTATATCTTGCGCGATCCGGCCCTGGCGCGGCGTTTCGAAGAGATCAAGCTTACAGAACCGGATGCCGATTTAACCTGCCGTATGATCGAACGGCAGATCGACACTCTGGCACGGTCTCATGGTGTCAACTTTGAGACTGGATGCATTGGGGAAGCGATTGACCTAACCAACCGTTTTCTGCCGAACAGGCAGCAACCGGACAAGACAATTGATCTTCTGGATACCATCGCCGCAAAAATTACCGCCGGAGGACGCATCCAGATCTGGAAAAAAGATCTGCGCGAGGCATTTGGCCCCATGGGCGGGAAGGTCAGCCATTCTAGCGATCTCGCGTCTGAGGCGCGCAATCTTACCGAGCAACTCAGCCAAAAAACTCTGGGGCAAATAAACGTCGTCGAGACAGTTTCCAGGACGTTTGCAATGCGCAAGCTGATGGACAACACACAAATCCTGCGACCGCTTTCGTTCCTGTTCGCTGGCGGCAGTGGCGTCGGCAAGACATCGCTCGCAAAGAGCATTGCAACAGTATTTTTCGGTGACGCCAAGCAATGTCTGCATCTGGATTTGGGGGAATATAACTCTTCTCTCAGCGTCACGAAAATCTTGGGTTCTCCAGGTTTGTCTGGCATGGGGGAGCACGGTTTGCTGCCAACCTTCCTGGATGCGCATCCTGAGGGAGTCCTGCTATTCGATGAGATCGAAAAGGCGCATCCCGATATCATGGATATGGCACTGGGATTGCTGGACCACGGCACCGTGACCACAGCATCGGGTTACCGGTTGGACGCCAGAGGTTGTGTGTTCATAGCCACGACAAACGTCTTGCAATCCGATGATCTTTCGAAAAATCCAATCGGGTTTTCTATAGATTCCAGAGAAATCGATCCTCGGGAAGCTCTTGGCGAGCATTTCAGAGTCGAATTTTTGAACCGCTTCGATGATGTTCTGATTTTTGAAAACCTGGATGACGAAGCCTTGTCGTGCATCATCAGAGAAGAGCTTAATACCTATGCGAATCTCGTAGGCAACACCGAAACGGAGACGATCGTTCAGATCATTCTCAAGCAACTAGGATCACGGCGCGATGCACGGGCGGCGAAACGGGCGATACGAAAGGCTGTGGAAACTCTATTGATGGCATCGCATTATCAGGCGGTGTCGTAGTCCGGCGAAAGTGAAAGAGCGCATGGAAAAAGAAGAAAACACAGTAATTACGCAAAACCGGCTTTACGCGCTGGACGTCGCAAAGCAGCCCCTGTTCGAGGTGCTCCTGAAACACAGCCAAAGGTCAACCTATGCGCTGGAAAATGGCTCCTGCCATCTGATCTCATTCAATGCATCTCTGGCATTGTCGGAAAACCAGAAATGGATCGCTATCCGCCATGGGAAGGGGATTGATGTTTGGCATATTCATCAGCACCATTTCGTCAGGCGGTTTCATGCCGGGTCAGATCATCTGATGGGATCACCGGTTTTTCTGCAATCGGATACGACACTGCTCACCAGCACCAAAGAAAGGCAATTGCAGCTTTTTGATATTCAATCAGGTGTTCCCAGCCGGCAGACAGCCGTGTTTGAGGCAAAACTGTCATCGGATCCAGCGTTGCCGATTGCCCCGGATCGCGTTGTCGTAACCACTGGTGATGGAATGATCTACTGTCTAAGTGTGCCGTCCCTGACGATTGTCTGGCAAACGCCGTTTCCCCTGGCAAAGACTGAGCCCGGCAGTGTGATGCGCTCGGTGCGTGTAGAGTTTCTTGAAGAACAAAACCGGCTTTTAATCTGGTGCTACGGTGTTGGACTTGCCGAATTGGATCCGCAGGACGGATCGGTGCTTTTTCATCAAGAAATGTCGGAACTCAGATATTGCGGCTGGCTGGATGCCGACACGGTCATGCTGGAGACAAGTAACGGCAATGAACGCAATTTGGGTTATACCTACAACCAATGGGAACAAACCCTTCGGCCTCGCCGCGAGCCACCCCGGTTGCTGCGGGAAAAGGTACCTCACGGAATCTATGCGCATTTCGGCTCGCCAATACAATATCTTGCCGTAAAGCCCGATGAAGCTGCCGTCAGCGCAACAAGCGCAACAATCCATTCCTGGCAGGATGGCCGGTTGCTGATGGATGTGGGCGAATTTAGTCTGCGCTTACATAAGCCGCTCATGAATTGGCTGCCGTTGCGTACCGCGATAGACGCACGGGATACCGGGGAGTATCAGGCGCGGTTGACCGAATTCCAAGTGGCGCATTTCCATAACGACTTTTTCGGTGTTCGACAGGTCACCATTTTCGAGGACGCCTGCGCCTGCTCAAATAGCGTCTTGGCAAGTGTGGGTTTTCGACGACCACAAGATGCGAAGCCTGGCTTATATCTCGAATGTTACGATCTAGAAACCGGCCGTTGCTTTTGGAAGAAGCGCCTCTACACCGGTTATATTTCGAGCGAATTCCGAATATTGCTTTCGCCGGACGGTCGGTACCTTGCATTGAAATGGAATACTATTGAATTGTTCGATGTGATCCGCGGGCAGGGGATTGCCGAGGATACGCCGGAATTTGGCCTGGGCATTTCAGGATGGCATGACATCTCATTTGGATTCGATGCCGCGTCTGCACACTTTGTTTGCAGCGACGGCGAAGTCACGAATATCTTTCGCCTGGATCCTTTCGAGAAGGTCGCCTCGTTGCCTTTTGGGCAGATCAAGCAATCCGGCTCTCCCATTCTGCTTTCCCCGGACGGACGGCTTCTGGTTTCAATCGACCGCGGTTCCCTGGCGGTTTGCGACATCGCTGATGAGCAGCTTGCAGCGGTTTCGGGATTGAATGCGCGGGCAAGCCACTATGGATTTAGTCCGGATGGGCGATGGATTCTCTTCATTGACGGTGGAAATTTAGTGTTGTGTAACGCCGAGACGCTCGCGGTGGAAAAGGAAGCACCGCTTCCGCTAGTAAAGGTCGATACTGTTCACTTCAGCCCAGATAGCCAAGAGGCTTGGATTACGGGATTGACGGATTACGAGACCCGACACTATGCCACTCTTGCCGTTACTCTTCCTGATTTGACCATGCGCATGAGAGTCGAAAACCAAAAGCGGGATATGTCCTACTCCGCCGGTGGTTTCATCGGTGACGGCAGGCGATTTGTTGCTAAACCGAGAGTGGGGCCAATTGAATTCCGGGATACGGAAAACGGTAATCTATGCGCTAATTTTTATTGTATTGAAGCGAACCCCGTTTGGTTTCTTCACGACGGCTCGGGGGCTTTTTGGGCGGAAGGCACCTCTGTAATCGGTGTATTGAAGAAAGACGCAGCCAACTCCGGGGATCACGGGAAACCAATTTTTCAACAAGAGCGGGAGGAGTTCCTCGCAGAACACAACAAGCGCGAACTCGTCATGGCCGGTGTCACCGGCAGCCAGGCCTATTGTCAATACCTTACCATCAGAGAACAAATGAAGTTGGAGGATGCCCTGCGAATTGGAACAGCACATCCCAAGGCTCTGGAACATAAGACATGAGGAAAGCGCTAACGAAAGCCGCCATTTTGTTTCACGATTATTTGCTGCCTTGGCACGAGCCCTATAAGCCCGCCAAGCGCTGGAAACGGATACAGGGGTCGGTGGATGAGCACGTGTTGTATGATTTTGCCTTGAACGATCAGAGCGATCTTTTTGACAGGATGAGGCTTGCGGGGCTGTTGCATCGCCCGACATTTGAAGCGGCAATATCGGTTCCCGGTAACCTTCGGCTGAAAGCTGCCGAACGTCTTACAGCGATCCCCCTTCTTTGCGACCAAGAATCTATCGCCAGATTCCTCATGGCATTACTGGCCAGACACGGACGGTCCGATGATGTATTGAAGGCTCATATTCTTGATCGGATGGCCAGCGAAGACCTGCTCATACCAATAAAAATCAGATGCGCTCCGGAATTGATTGCACAGACCATGGAGCTGTTCCCCGAACCGTTGCTGCAAGAATTTGTCGACGGTCGCCACCGTGCTCTAAGGGTAAAGGCCTCCAGGATGCTGGACAAACCGGCCGAAGGCGTCTGGCGGCTGATCCTGAAGAGTGTCGACGAAGCGGTTTGGAAAGATGGCGATGATCAGGATATTGCCTGGGTCGTCGATACCATCAAGTCGCCTGATATCCTGCTGTTTATCGCGGTTTTTGCCGATCGTGAGGCGACGCGTCGGCTTGCCGCCGACCGGCTGTTATGCTGGAAGCGTCTCCCCCACGCCGAGGCGGTTTTTGCCGTCCTTGTCGAACAAAATTCCGATGAAGCCATTATGGAGCTTGCCAATCCAGCGGTGCGCGAATGGCTGGGCACGAAAGAAGAAAAACCGGACAAACCATCAAGCTTGGATGGAAGCGACAAGAATACTGATCCAGACGCAACAACCAAGACCGAATCCCAAAACGGCGTCGATACGGTCTATCGCGAACTGATCCGCCATTGCGACAGCATATCAGCCGCGACAAATCTGTTTGAGCATATTCGTCTGAAAACAAATGTCATCGCGGCAGCAAACGATAGTCCCGGGTTTCTGCTTGACGCCGCGCTTAGGCGTTTGGACAAGGGCAAGGACATTCAAGGCCTGCTCGCAAAAAACACATCACAAATCCGAACATTGTCCCGAGAGGCGGCGCAAAAGATCGAACTGTGCCCGGTATGTGGGGCAACGGTCACATGGAAAACGCGTCATGAAGAAAAGACCGTAAAAGTCGAGGTCATGGATAAGAGATTGTCGCACGGAGATGTATCTTATTATCCGAGATACAAGACTGAAAGGAAAACAGTGCATGAAAAGATGGACGTTCTCTACTGTGCCTCATGCGATGAGGCCAGCTTGTCATTCAGCTCTGCGCGGTAATTTCGAATGGAATTATATGGTGGTTCGAGGAAGAAATTTGTTCACTGACTAATTTTTAAATTGGGCGCATCTCAGGTCAGGTTGTGAGAGAAGCAAAGTTCATAAAGATCAACAACACCTAAGAAATTATATTCTCAATAGAAATCAGACTCTTATATGTTTCTCGCAGAGACAAGCTACCCGCACTCTGGAACGGTTTAATTTGCCGCTGCTCACACTAAGCATACCAATTCTACCCAGTGCCCAGTTTCATCACCCACGGCGCACCAAATATCGTATTGATTTAGCCGGGTTGGCCCCTCGAAGTCTGGTGAGATATACGGTTTTTGCGGCCCTTTGCGGGAGCAAAACAGGTGCTTGCGGTGTCAGCGAGCATTGAGCGCTGACCGGCGGCGACCAGCTTCTGGAGGACGAGATCGCCGGGGTGCCGGACACCGAAGATTCAATCTTCCCGTTCCGCGCAACCAAGTCATTTTGTCGCGCGCTGGCCGCCAGCTCTTTCATTATTTGGCATAATCGTGCCAACAATATCCGTTTCCGCTTTCTGATTTGGACCCCATCGGCTTTAGTGCGAAACACGAAATGCAAAGCCGTGTAAAGCGGTCCCGAGGTGCTCGACAATTCAATAAATTGGGGATTTGCAATGGCCGTGATGGAATTTGACGACGCTGCCGCCGAGCGTCTTGAGTCTATGTATCTGACACTTGATTTGGATGCACAGAGGCAAGACACTATGCAGCGCCTGGCGCTAAAGCCGGGTGAGCATGTTCTCGATGTCGGCAGCGGGCCCGGTTTCATGTGCCGGCAAATGGCGGAAGCGGTGGGACCATCAGGGCGCGTACGTGGCATCGATCTGTCATCCGTCATGGTCGACAGGGCCAGCAACCGGAACTCATATGAGTGGTTGAGCTACGGGGAAGGCGATGCGACGGCGTTGCCGGAAGACGATCAAAGCTACGACGTCGTGGCCAGTGTCCAGGTGGCGGAATATGTTCCGGATACTCAGCGCCTTTGTGCCGAGGCTTTCCGCGTGCTCAAGCCGGGCGGTCGGGGATTGATCATGGCGACCGACTGGGACACCGTCGCCTGGTACACCGAGGATCGCAGCCGGATGAGGCGGGTGCTCGATGCCTACAAGCCCCATTGTGCGCACGCCCGGCTGCCGCAAAAGCTCGTGCCGCTCCTGCGCGAAGCCGGCTTTACGGTTGACGGTGTCTCGATATATGCAATCATTAATCTCAACTGGGATGACGTTTGCTATAGCCCGCGAAACGTTGAGTTCATGGCAGGCTATATTAGAGGTCAGGGTACTCTTGATGAGGTGGAGCTCCAGGCCTGGAAAGAAGAGCTGCGGGAATTGGGTGCGCTGGGCCGGTATTTCTTTTCCTTAAGCCGTACGATTTTTGAAGTCAGCCGGTAGGTTCGGCCAAAAAACCTCAGAGCCTGACGCCAGGTTGAACAGAGACGCTATCGACCATCCTTCGCGTGCCAAACCAGGGCATAGCGCGACGTGTCCACCTTGCCCAGATTGTCGGCAATGACGATCTCGGCGCCATATAATTTGGTGGTCTGATTGATGGGGCTGTTGAAAATCAATTGCCGAAATTGTCTGTAATCGATACCGCCAAAAAGCGCATCGCGATGTTGCAGGAAGCGATGTAGATCGGGCAACGTAAAATACCAGCGATCCTCATCCACGGTGAAACGCTTTTCCTGTTTCAGCGTCGCCAGCCGGACCAAGTCTTTTTTGGCCACTTGTTCAAAAAAGGAGACAAGTGCTCGTTCGATGGCCTGCATTGAAAAACCTCAGCCGCTGTCAGCCAATACCGTCCGGCTTCAGGGCCTGCGGCGAATGTGACGCAAACGCTTCCAACCCGAGACAGCGCTGGTAGATCGCGGTGACATTGGCGTATTCGTCAATCGGCGTATCATTCATCATGGCGCTGGAGACATGCGATGCAAGGCCGATATCGGCGATGCCCGGCTGATCGCCGAAACAGAAACTGGCGTCGAGCTGGCGCGTTGCCAGCCGCTCTTCCATGGCCTGCAACGCCTGTTCCTGCCAATGGCGTATCCACGACTTCATTTCCGTGTCGTCCGCTCCGAATCTCGTTGCGAGATGTTTGCGGACGCGCGGTACCGTGAATGGGTGCGCATCGGCAATTGTTGTCAGGGCGAAGGACCTCGCCGCAGCGCGTGCGTATGGGTCTTGAGGAAACAAGGCCGGCCGCGGATAGCACTCTTCCAGATATTCGATGATGGCCAGCGACTGCGTCAGCGGCGGACCGCCATCGATCAGCACCGGTACAGCGTGCTGGGGATTATGCGCGGCGATGTCGCCCTGGAATTGCTCACCCGCCAGCAAATCGACGGACGTTTCCTCCCAATCGAGGCCCTTGAGCGCCAATGCGATCCGGACCCGGTAGGCCGCCTGCGACCGCCAAAATCCAAATAGCCTGATTTTTTCCGGCACTGTTCAAGCCCGTCTGTTAGCGAAGTCCCAAGTCTGACGTCCTGTGGCGCCAGTCGCCTTCTTGCCCGGCTCCCGCAACAAGCCTGCGCAATACGTCAAATGCGCGTTCTTGCGGGTAGCCGAAGCGTTAGTCCAGAGCCGGCGACTACCACGACGTATATGGCAGGAATTTCCCATTCAGTGTGAGGATGACACGGTCGCCTTTAGGGTTCTCTTCTTTTTTGATATCCATCGAAAAGTCGATGGCGCTCATAATGCCGTCGCCAAATTTTTCGTGAATGACCGACTTAATGGTATCGCCATAGACGCCGACGATTTCATATAGCCGATAGACAACCGGATCTTGCGGAATCGCCTTATCCCATGATTTGTGGGGGTATTCCTGCAGCGCCGCGCAAACGCCATCGTCGAGGTCAAGGACTTCGCAGAGGCCTTTCGCGGCGGTTTCCGGCATGCTGTTCATTCCAAGGCAAGCCGACGCAACCCACGTCTCGCCCATGTCCAGCTTGCCGGCTATGGCCTCCCAAGTCAGTCCTTTGGCTTTCTTTGACGCGATGATGAGATCGGTCATTTCTTCCTTGTTCATTGCATTTCCTCCGTTGAAAAAAAGTTACAAAAACAACCCGGTCGTTACCCTGCGATTTCTTTTGTTTCAAACCGTTTTGGCCACACCTTCCAGGGCGCGGGGCACGGGTCCGCCTGTCGCCCAATCCAGTAATTCCGCCGTGTGGACGACCGGCACCCCGGTGCCGGAGCCGATTTGCATCATGCACCCGACATTGCCCGCGGAGATTACATCCGGAGCGATCGACTCCAGCGCCTCGACCTTGCGCGCTCTCAACTGGTTCGAAATGTCCGGCTGCGTCAGAACATAGGTGCCGGCCGCGCCGCAGCAGGTTTGCGAGTCTCTCGGCTCGAGGACGGTAAAGCCGGCGGCCTTCAGCAACTTCTTTGGCGTAAACCTGATCCGCTGGGCGTATTGCAGGGAGCAGGTGGTATGATAGCCAACGCGTAAATCGGGCATCGCCTTGAGATCGAGTTCGATATCCGACAGCACCTCGGAAATGTCCTTGGCCAGCGCGGAGACCGCCGCCGCTTCTTCCGCCAGTACGTCGTTCCGGAATATATGACCATAGTCCTTGACCACGGTGCCGCAGCCGCTTGTGTTGATCACAATCGCATCGAGGCCCGCGCCATTCACCTCTTTCATCCACGCACGGATGTTGTTCGCGGCCGCGGCAATGCTTTCCCTGGATTTGCCCATATGGTAGGTCAGCGCCCCGCAGCATCCCGCGCCTTTCGCGACCACAACTTCACAGCCGTGACGGCGCAGGATGCGGATAGTCGCATCATTGATATCCGTGTTCAGTGCTTTTTGCGCGCACCCCGTCAACAGCGCAACGCGCTGTTTGCGTTTCCCAATCGCCGGGAAGACCTGCGGCTCGTCATTCGGGCTGGGTGGCGGAAGCTTGCTGGGCGTAAACTCGATCATGCCGCGAATTTTCCTCGGCATGGCAAAGGCTATCGGCCTTGCCAACTGTGCCCCGCGCAGGGCCAGCCGCAAGCGGCCCGGACGGGGCAGGATCTGTGCCAGCGACCAGCGGAGCAACCGGTCAAACAGCGGACGCCGAAAATTTTCCTCGATATGGATTCGGGCATTATCCACCAGATGCATATAATTCACGCGCGACGGGCAGCTGGACAGGCACGCCAGACAGGACAGGCACCGGTCAATATGCTTGACCGTTTTTTTGTCCGGCTTGCAGTCGCTCTCCAGCATGTTCTTGATTAGAACGATCCGCCCGCGCGGGCTGTCGAACTCGCCGCTCAGAATCTGCTGGGTCGGGCAGACGGTCAGACAATGGCCACATTGAAGGCAGGCGCCCAGCTCGCCGGCGGAATCGGCCATGGCAGGATTGGACATTTGTTCGGGAGTTAAATTCAAGAGCATTGATCTATCCGGTCAGTATGGCGTTGAGGTTGTATTGCAGGCCGGATTCGGCGCGTAGTCCGGCGCTGACCTTGTCCAGCACTTGCCTCTCGGAGTTGAGGCCTGGCGTTGTGTCATTCCCGTTGTTCACAGGGTTCCGCCTCGTTAAGGGGCCTCTGCCAGGGGGCAGGGCCTTCGCTTGCGAATTGGCGTCTGCGTGAGCCTGCGAACTGACCAATCCGAAGCCAGCCTTGAAAAGGCCAGAACGGCCGGACTCATGTAGCCGACATTACGGTAGAACAGAATGATTGCCTTACGGGGCATTTCCGGGGAGAGATTGATCGAATAAAGCCCGCACTGCGTGCGAACGATGCTTTTGGGAACCACGGTGGCGAGCGGGCCGAATTGGATCATTTCTATGATCACGTTGAGCGAATTGGATTCGATTGCGACATTCGGCGCGATGCGGTGCTCAAGGCAATACTGGTCTATGTGATGCCGCATCGCAAAATTGGTGTTCAGCAGCGCCAGCGATTCTCGCCCGAATTCCTGCACACTCATCCGCACCTGCTGTCCGGCACGGGGATGAGCGTTACCGACGGCAAGGCAGAGGGTTTCTTCAAAGAGCAAGTCAGTCTGGATTTCGCTCGATGGCGACTCACCCGAGAACGGTTTGCCAAAAGCAATACCGACATCGATGCTGTCTTCCGCCACGGCTACCTCTAAGTCGCCCTGGGGCATTTCCAAAGTTTTCAGGGTGATGCCGGGATAGCGGCTGTTGAAATCCTCCAACAAGGAGCAAGTCAGGTAATCGGTGATCGGCGTCCACCCCAAACGGAGTGAACCGCGGCTCAGATTTTGCACGTCGTGGACGGCCCGTCTTCCCGCCTCCAGTTCCCCCCGGGCGCGACGGGCATGGCGTATATAGATTTCGCCGGCATTGGTAAGTCGTACGGTCCGCCCGGATCGGCTGAATAGTGGCGACTGCAAGGACTCTTCCAATTGCTTGATTTGTTGCGACAGGCTCGGCTGGGAGACACGCAGCGCCTCGGCGGCTCGGGTAAAGCTGCCATGTTCCGCTATGGCGAGCAGATATTGCAGGGAGCGTGGGAAAACACGTTTTCCAGCCATAGGAAATTCCTATAAGTTTAATAACAAATAACACTTAGACTTATAGTACCACATTCAATAAAATCATTGATAGGTCAAAAGAAAGATTCAAAAATACGGTGTTTTCCGATTTCTCAAGAGCCGATCTGGCGTGAAGCGCAGGAAGGCTCGCCAGGCATATATAAACGGAGGGTTCCAGCCTAATGTCATCGTCCACCAGGCAAAAAGTGATGCGGCATCTCGACTTGGTCGGCCAGCTTCAGCCGGCTCTGCATCAGCCGCAGCATGCGCCATATCCCGATCACGTCGATAACGAGCATTACAGAGCGTATACGCGAAGTGCGCATGATGTCGGCGGTGAACCGGATGTGCCGATCCAATATGAAGAAAAAGAAGAAGAAATTTGGGAGCTGAATACCTTCGCGACTTGCGAATGTCTGGCTTGGCGCGGGGTCTGGAACGCCGAGGAGAGGCGCCGTCGGCAAAATGTTGATGTCGGCCAGACCATATATCTGGGTCTGCCCTATTACGGTCGGTGGTTGATGACCGCCGCGCTGATTATGGTCGATAAACAGTTCTGCACGCTAACGGAATTGGTCAACAAGATTGATGAAGTCAAAAAGCGTCATGACAATCAATAGGATTGATGAGGTCGAGGAAACACGATGAGTAAGCCACATTACGACAGAGATCACCACGTCAAGAAAGCCACCGGGATCGGCGATCCCCAGTGCTTCAAGGGCGAGGCCGGTGCGCCGAAGTTCAAGGTCGGCGACAAGGTCAAGATCAAGAACCTGCCAGACATTTTTTATACCCGCTGCCAAATGTACACGCGCGGTGCGCCCGCTGTTGTCGCCGCGTTGGTCTATGAAAGCCCCGCCGCGGAAGACGAGGCCTGGGATAACACGGAAAGTCCCGAATGGTTCTACAGCCTGATTTTCCGACAAAAGGATCTTTGGCCTGAATATCCCGCTGCATACGAGAGTGACACTCTGGAAACTGAGCTGTCGGAGCGTTGGCTGGAGTCCGCATAGAACGATCCTAATGATTGCAGGACAGAATTAGAGAGAGAGTAAAGCAGATGGCTAAGAAGGACGGGGATCATCGGCACGAGCCGGCGCCAATGGTCGATGAAGTCAGCGAATTCGAAATTTTGGAAGTCGCCGTACGCGAGCTTGCTATTGAGAAGGGTCTTTTCAGTGCCGAAGACCATCGGCGGTGGACGGAGTATGTCCATACCCTCGGACCGCTGCCAGCCGCCCGGCTGGTTGCCAAGGCGTGGCTTGATCCGGAGTTCAAGAAGCTCGCCGTGGAGGATGGCGTCAAGGCCAGCCTGGAAGTCGGTGTCGATTGGGTCAAAGACATGCCGACCCAATTCGGCACGCCAAGTGACTATTGCAATCTGCGCGTTCTCGAAGACACGCCAACCCTGAAGCATGTGGTTGTGTGCACGCTGTGTTCCTGCTACCCGCGGCCTATCCTCGGACAGTCGCCGGAATGGTATCGGACGCCAAACTATCGCCGCCGGCTGGTTCGTTATCCGCGCCAGGTGCTGACCGAGTTCGGCCTGATACTCCCCTCGGACGTTGAGGTTCGGGTGGAAGACTCCAACCAGAAGTCCCGGTTTATCGTGCTGCCGGTGCGGCCCGAGGGGACTGAGGGCTGGAGTGAAGATCAGCTGACCGAGATCGTGACCCGGGATTGCCTGATCGGTGTGGCTATGCCGACGCCAGGGGTGACGGCGAATGTCAAGCTCCCGGTTCACCCGGCAGTCAACCCGGTGCCACACCATTAGGAGCGGGCAATGACAACCTCTGACCAAAATGAAACGGAAACTGGGCAGACATTGCCGGACTTGGACACGTCACCGATCGGACTGCTTGAGAAAGTCCGGACCGAGGGAAGGGTCTGGGAGGATCTATGCGAGCAATATGGCGTAGACAATCCCCTCCCTCCCTGGAAGGTCAATATGGACGGCACCTGCGATATGCTCGCCGCTGAGGATTGTGCGCTGCCACTGCTGGAGCGCCGTTGGGAAGAGGATGAGTTGTCCGACGAACTTTACGCGGACATCCCTTTCCCGGAGCGGCAGCTCCTGGCCTTGGCCCATTCGATGATCAAGCGCGGCATTATGGATGAGGACGAACTTGCCAGCACAATGAAGAAGGTCGGTCAACGGCTTAACAGCTGCTAGCATGGTTTCGGACGGGGGGAACGTAAAGATAGAAGCGCCAAGCCAGAACGAGATGTGACGGCATTCAAGTGCGAAAAGCACAGGCGCAATCCAGATAGGTGAGGACGAACTTGCTAGCCGAATGAAGAAAGTCGGCGACCGGCTCAATAGCTGCTGGCAAGTTTTTAGGGAGGAAAAGGGAGGACAGAAGCGCCAAGCCAGCACGTGATGCGACGGCATTCGAGCGCGAAAAGCACAGGCGTAATCCGGAGGCATGTGCGGCGACAAATTCGCTGTCTTCGATGCGGTTCCCGGAGCTCTATCAGCCCAGTGCTATCGGCGATTTGCCGGCTTGACGCATAAATCGTCTGTTTTACCCGACAGCCGATTCACCTCCTCCTAACAAGAGAAGACGCAGCAATCGCCTGCGTCCGCAATAAAGCCGGATAGTGGAAATGCAAAGACCTTCAATCGAACGCGTGGGACATAGAATATGACGGGATTTCGTGGTGGGCATATCGAAGTCTTGGATGTCACTCATCGGTATCGCCACGGGCAAATGAATGCCATCGAAAGCATCAATTTTGAAGTCCAGCCCTGCCAGACTACGGCATTGGTCGGACGCTCAGGCTGCGGCAAGTCAACGCTTCTCAACCTCATGGCGGGTCTCCTCCTTCCAACCCAGGGTGAGATACGTATCGATGGACAGGTTGTGAAGGCGCCATCGCCAAAATGGATCGTAATGTTCCAGCAGGCATCGCTCTATCCCTGGATGACGGTGAGCCAGAGTGTGGCACTTGGCCTCCGCTTCATCGGCCGTAAGGCTGAAGCAAAAACACGGGTTCCCGAGCTTCTTGAACTGGTGGAACTTGGCGACTTCGCCGACCGCAACGTCCAGGATCTGTCCGGCGGACAGCAGCAACGCGTTGCGCTGGCGCGCTCGCTGGCGGTGCATCCTGAAGTGCTTTTTCTTGATGAACCCTTTTCCTCGCTCGACACGTTTACCCGTTCGGCACTGCAGCGCGACATGCGCCGCATCTCAAGTGAAATCGGCATCACGGTTGTCCTTGTTACGCACGACATCAGCGAGGCCGCGATCATGGCCGATAGGGCAATTGTCATGTCGGCCAATCCGGGCCGCGCACGCAGTGATGTAGCGATCGAGCTGAGCGACAAAGATCGATTGCAGGCAGGGCCAGCCTACGAGAAGGCCACTGCCAGTCTTCAAAAGGAATTCGAAGACGTGGCCGGTGCGATGTCCGACGAGGACTCCGAAGCCTCTGATGTTACGGAAACGAGTCCGCTTAAAGGGCATGAGCGGGACAACAAGGAAGGAATCACGTCCGAACCCGGCTACAGCAACGTGCTGGCCGGGGCCCCACAAGTATAAAAAGGGAGGAATTAGAACTATGGCAGATCATAAAAAAGACGACAAAGCCGTGGACCCAGATGATCTAAGTTGGGATGACGATTATTTCAGCTCGGATTTCACCCGGAGAAATACGCTTGATATGATGGCAGCCGGTGCGCTCGCTGGCGCCGCATCTATGATACCGGGCCTTGCCAATTTGGCTCACGCCGCACCCGATGATGACGTTGTGCGTATCGGTTATATACCGATCACCGACGCCACAGCCTTGCTGACGGCCCATGGCATGGGATTTTTCAAAGACGAGGGTTTGGAGGCGGAGCGTCCGACCTTGATCCGCGGCTGGTCGCCGCTGGTTGAAGCGTTCGCGTCGGGTAAATTCAACCTGGTTCATTTGCTCAAGCCGATCCCCGTTTGGATGCGCTACAACAATAAATTCCCGGTCAAGGTCATGGCTTGGGCGCACACCAACGGTTCCGGCCTCGTTGTCGGCAAGCATACGGGTGTGACAGAGTGGTCCCAGTTGGCGGGCAAACAGGTGGCCGTTCCCTATTGGTATTCCATGCACAATATTGTGCTGCAATACGCCCTGCGCCAAAGCGGTCTCCAGGCCGTTATCAAAGCCCAGGGCGACCCGCTCGGACCAAAAGAGGTCAACCTGCAGGTCATGCCGCCGCCGGATATGCCACCCGCTCTGGCTGCCAAAAAGATCGACGCATACATTGTCGCGGAACCGTTCAACGCCATGGGTGAACTCAAGGCCGGCGCCGTTATGCTGCGCTTTACCGGCGATATCTGGAAGAACCATCCCTGTTGTGTCGTGTGCATGAACGAGCAAGTGACGGCAAAGAAACCGGAATGGACGCAGAAGGTCATCAATGCGGTGGTCCGCGCATCGGTCTACGCTTCGCAGAACAAAAAGGAAGTCGCGCATATGCTGTCGCGTGACGGCAAAAAATATCTTCCGATGCCGGGTAAGGTCGTGGAACGGGCGATGACGTATTATGACGACAAGGACTATGAGGCCCCGGACGCAATCAAACATGCTGATTGGGGTAACGGCCGTATCGATTTCTCGCCTTGGCCTTATCCGTCTGCCACCAGGCTCATCGTCGAAGAGATGAACAAGTCTGTGGTCAGTGGCAATACGACCTTCCTGAAAGACCTTGATCCCAACTTCGTCGCCAAAGATCTGGTCGACTATAGGCATGTGAAGGCGGCGCTCGCTAAATATCCGGACTGGAAAAAGGATCCCAGCGTCAATCCCGCCGATCCGTTCAATCGTACGGAGATCCTGAAGCTGTGAGCGAGATCAAGGCAATCGATCCAATCGCCCAGCCCGATGAGTGCACGGGCACCACCGTCAGGGGTTGTTTCCTGGCGGTGGTGAACGCGGTCGGACCGACGACTGTCGGCGTTTCCTGCCTGCTCGCGGTTTGGTGGTTGGGCGGCTGGCTCATTGCGTCCAACCCCGATACCGCCTCCTTTGCCGACTTTGCCCCGGGCCCGACACTGTCACGATTGATAGACATGGTCGTGCAGGGGGAAATTGTGGTGATGGTCCTGCCAAGCCTTTATCGGATCGGCGTGGGTCTCCTTTGGGCCTGTGGGCTAGGCTTGCCGCTTGGCATTATCATCGGCGGCAGCCGACTGATGCGTTCGACGACGAATATCCCGTTTCAGTTCCTGCGGATGATTTCTCCGTTGGCGTGGATGCCAATCGCGGTGTTGGCTTTTGATACCTGGGACGCTGCGATCATATTCCTCATCGCCATCGCTGCGGTGTGGCCGGTGACATTCGCGACCGCAAACGGGCTACGGAAGGTGGACCCTGCGTGGTTCCGCGTCGCAAGAAATCTGGGCGCCAAGGCCTGGCATATGCTGTTTATCATTGTCCTGCCGGCCATTGCCCAGGATGTGTTGACCGGTATCCGCCTTGCGCTGGGTGTTGCCTGGATTGTTTTGGTGCCCGCGGAGTATCTGGGCGTTACGTCGGGTCTCGGCTACTCCATCAACGACGCACGCGACACGCTCGAATATGATTTTCTGGCAGCGGTGGTTGTCGTAATCGGCGTCATTGGTTTTGCGCTCGATTTCAGCTTTATGAAAATGATCGAGAAATATAGCTGGGTGCGTGAGGAATAGATCCAATGGGACCCGGGGCTGGAGAAATTATTGGCAGGCATTTCACCAGTAGTATTGAAATAATGCTGTTTAATATCAGGAGAAAGTACCCATGAAGAACCAAGCGTCGACTGCTACAACCATGCAAACCGCAACTGTTTCGACAACTATTTCGAAACCTGTACAGCTCTTCTCCGCTTTCTTGTTGGGAATGGTGTTCCTGTATGGCGCTGGTTTCGTGCAGACGTCCGCTGTGCATAACGCCGCCCATGACGTGCGTCACTCGCTGGCGTTTCCCTGTCACTAGATTGAACAGGAGATTGGGTTATGATTTTCCGTCGTATCGTACTCTATGCGTTACTGGTCGGTGCGCTGTCGGGAATATTGCTGACCGGCGTCCAGCTGTTGCAGGTTATTCCGATCATTCAGAGTGCGGAGCGTTTTGAAGGCGAGCCTGCGGCAGCACCGGCCGCCGAGAAAGCGGGCCAGGCCGCTCAGGCCCATGACCATGCGGCTCATGATCATGGTGGCCATGAGCATGATGCAGACGCGTGGGCGCCGGCGGACGGAGCCGAGCGGACGGGCTTTACGCTCTTGTCGAATATGTTGAGCGCGACCGGTTTGGCCTTGCTGGTATTGGCTGCGATGGTCGCGTCACTCAGGCTCAACGCCGCAAACAAGCTTGACTGGCGTCACGGGCTACTCTGGGGCGTTGCGGGATATGCCGCCTTTTTCGTGGCGCCGGCGCTGGGTCTTCCGCCCGAAATCCCGGGCGCGGCAGCGGCGCCCCTGGAAAGTCGCCAGGCATGGTGGCTATTTGCCGTGGTATGCACGGCAGCAGGGCTCGCAGGAGCCGCTTTCGGAAAATCACCATGGCGCTGGGCATTTCTCATATTGCTCGTGCTGCCACACCTGGTGGGTGCCCCGCATCCACACACGGAAATGTTCGCAGGCCAGCCACCGGCTGCCGCTGCCGAACTGACGGAACTCGCCCGGCAATTCATCGGTGCAACAGCAATCGCCAACGGTGCGCTTTGGCTCACGCTGGGACTCATTTCCGTCTGGACAATACCTCGAATTCTAACGCCGTCGGATTGATCCATAGGAGAAAAAACCATGGCAAATCATAATTCAACCACCGCCAACATGCAGGCCACAACGGCTTCGGCGACGATATCGACTCCGGTGCAGCTTGCCACCGCTTTTTTGTTGGGGATGGTCTTCCTGTTTGGCGCTGGCTTCGTACAAACGTCCGCGGTGCATAACGCGGCCCATGACGTGCGGCACTCGCTGGCCTTCCCCTGTCACTAATTTTCTCAGAATGATATTTCAAAAACCAAAAAAGGGCTTCCGGCCATGGAGCGCAAAAGTGCCGATGATATCCGGCGCCGCTCTTGGGACGCGGGAAGAAAAAAATAATGTCCGCTAGGGAAATCCACATCATTTGCGTGTCCGGCACACGCGAGAAGCTGCAGATGGCGGCGATGATTGCGTCTGTCTCGGCCGCGTGCGGTGATGCGGTGACAGTATTCTTCTCAATGAACGCTCTGAACTATTTCATCAAGGGTAACACCGACGCCGCGCCGGTCGAAGGCGAGTTCGGAACGCTGATGGAGAAGCAGGGCGTGCCGCCATTCAGGCAGCTGTTCAATCAGGCGGCCGAGCTGGGCGATGCAAAGCTGCTGCCGTGCTCCATGGCGATCGATTTACTGAAGTTAACGCAGAATGATCTCGATCCTGATTTTGGTCCACCAACGGGGTTGACGCGCTTTCTGAGTGACTCCGAAGGCGGCCAGCTGCTTTCTTTCTGAATGCGGCGGCACGGACGGAAGTTTACAGGAGACATTGGAAATGAGTGAAACCAAGATCGTCGACGCGTGCAACACATATTGTCCAGGTCCTCTCATGGAGCTTATTACCTACATGAGACAGGCCGATGTGGGCGATACGCTGGAACTGCTATCGACCGACCAGGGCTCGGCTGACGATGTCCCGGAATGGGTTGAAAAGTGCGGGCATGAAATGGTCGGCACCGAGAAAATCGGTGAGATCTGGCATATCAAGGTTCGCAAGGCCAAATAGTGCGCCCCGAGCCGAGCCGAGATACGTCCGGTCAGCCGCAAAAAGCGCCCTGGTGATTTTGAACTGGAGAATGCAATGAAATATTCAGTCGTTGGCGCAAAGAGAATTTTGATCGTCGGCGGTGGCACGGGCGGTACCATTGTGGCCAACAATCTCGCGCGGCGGTTGCACGGCGAGATTCGCGAACACAAAGTTCAGATTTCGATGCTGTCGGCCTCCGACCAGCATATGTATCAGCCTGGCCTGCTGTATGTCGCGTTTGGACAGATGATGCCGGATGAGCTTTATCGCGATCAGGCGAGCCTGCTCGAGCCAACCATAGATTTTCGCGTAGACCCGGTGGTGAAATTCGAACTCGAAAAGAAACAGGTCACGACCAAAAGCGGCGACGTCCACGAATATGATGTCCTCGTGATCGCTACTGGATCGCGCATGGTACCTAATGAAATTCCCGGGTTAGAGGAAGGTGCCGAGTTCTTTTATACCGAAGAATCCGCGATAAAAATGTTCAAGAAATTACGCGAATTCGAGGGCGGAAAAGTCGCCATAACTGTCGGCGTCCCGCACAAGTGCCCGATAGCCCCGGTCGAAGTGACGTTTTCGCTGCACGACTATTTCAAGGCGCGCGGCATTCGCGACAAGGTCCAAATCAAGTACCATTATCCGATCAACCGTATTCACAGCATCGAGAATGTCGCCAAATGGGCCCAGCCCGAGTTCGACCGCATCGGCGTCGAATATGAGACGTTGTTCAATGTCGAGGAAGTGGATGCGGAAAATAAGATCGTGAAGAGTTTGGAAGGCACGGAATCCGAGTATGATCTGCTCATCTCCATCCCGGAACATCGCGGCATGGAGGTTATTGAGGAGCACGAGTTCGGCCCGGGCGGCTGGATTCCGACCGACCGTCACCAGCTCACCATGGAGGGCCAGGATAACATCTATGTGCTGGGCGATACCACCAACCTGCCGGTCAGCAAGACCGGCTCGGCCGCGCATTTCCAAGCGGAAGTGGTCTCCGAGAATATTGCTTCGATCATCAAGATTGGCGCTCCCGTGCGTGACTATAAAGGCAAGGTGTACTGCTTCATCGAGGCTGGCCACGATCGAGCGACTTACGCAATGTTCGACTATCTCAATCCGCCGGATCTGAAGCCGCCGAACAAATCAATGCATTGGTTTAAAATGTCCTACAACCAGATGTACTGGACAAGCGTACGCGGTCTACTCTGAGGAGCACGAACCCATGACTACCCGGACAAAAAAAGAGCCCCTCGCCGAGTCGACACTGGATAGCGACGATCTTATCCGCGATCTCGAGCAGCTGTCCGAGCTCGCCACGCTCGTTACATCGGCCCGGGATGCGATGTCGGATGAGATCGTTACGCGGCTGTCTTCCGCAGCCAGCGAGGGCATTACGCTACTCGATCGTCTAACGCGCAACCAAGGTTTGATGCGCTTGCTCCAAGTTCTCGATCGCCCGGAAAGCCAATTCCTTCTGTTAAGCCTGGCGGATGCAGTCGGCTCAATGAGCCGGGACCTCGCGAACGCTCCGCCGGCCAAAGGCGGTCTCTTCGCGTTATTGAAACTGGCCCGTCAGCCCGGCACGGAGGAAGGGTTGCGTGCGCTTTCGCTGCTCGGACAATATTGGAACGATAGCCTGCGCGAATTGCACCAGCAGGTCGGCCGAAAGTCGCCGTAAGAAGCATGATCGCCGATGCCGCCCGATGCCTGCGTTATCCGCACATCGGTGGGGAAGAATTCTTGAGTTCAAATTATTTTCGAAACGTCGGAACGGCCCGGAATTGGCTAAACCTGCCCCAGCCCTGATGGAAAGCTCCTCGGTGGCTCTCGGTTTACTGTTTTGCGACAGCGGTCAGGTTCATCGTTACCAGCGCGCCTTTTTTTGGCAGGCCGGTTACCGCAACGGCTGTTCCGGCCGGGCGGTTTCCCATTCTCTGCTCATAGGCGGCGACCGGAGAGCCATGAAGGTCAACGACGCCGGGCCCGCTCCGCAATCAAGCGAACCGCACGCCGATGTCCGGCGGCAACGTCTTTTGCGGCGAACACCTGCAGCGCAAGGTCGGGCGGTATCCCCGTGCCCTCCCAGAGTCTGCCATCCCTATCCAGATACACTTCATTCGACAGGCTGAGCGTCCATCCATTGGGAAGCGGCTTCCACAACATGTCGGAAAGTGCGCCGCGCGTCCGTTCGCCGACATGGATCACATTGGGCAGGGCGCGCATCGAAAGCGTCAGGATTTCCGCGGCGCTGACCGTCACGTCGCTCGTTAACAGATAGACCGGTCCGAGATAACGGCGTTTGCGGCTGGGTTCGACAAAAACCGCCTGGCGTCTGTCGGCGGGGCTGTCGCCGGCATATTTGTAATAGCCAAGCGTCCGCTGTTCCGCGAAGCGTCCGGCCAATAGCCGCGCGGCGGTGTCGAAGCCGCCGTCATTGATGCTGACATCGACGATGACGGCCCTGGCCCGCTCAAACAGCGCCAAGGCGCCATCCATCGCCTTGTCGAGAGCGGCAAGATCGCCCGGCTCGTCATCGGTTTCATCATCGGCGAAGTCTTCCATCGACCGGACCGCGAGATAGCCGATATCGCCGCCGATGAGGCCGTAGATGACCTTGCCGTTCGCGGCCCTCACGCCGGTGCCGGCAAGAATCTTGCCGCCGATCTCCTTGACCCAGATATTGCGCATCCACCGCTCGTGCAGATGCGACGCATCCAGTTCGCCGCGCCGCGGTTGCCCGCTGACGGATCGCAGCGTTTTCCCGGCCCCGGTATTGTAGATCACATCGCGGCCGGCGACATGCGCGGCCAGGCTCACATGATCATCGTCGAAATGCGACAGGAGGTCCTGAATGACGCCGAGGAGCTGGGGGGCGGTGGTGCCGGCATTCACCCTGGCGCGGGCCGCCTTGGCCAAACCGGGCCAATCGATGCTCCGGATGCCGAAAAAGGCATAATGTCTGGAGAATATGTCGATGACGGCGTCAACCACGGACACCGGATCTGCATCGGGCGCGGCGCGGCAGCGCCCGGGCAGGGCCGCGATCCTGTCGAAGGTATATTTATACGCCGCGTCGCCCAGCGGCAGGCGCATAGCCGTCTTGCCGGCGGTTATCTCAAACCCCTCGGCGAATTGGCTCAAGTCTTCGCCCGCATCAGGGTCGCTTATGCAATGGCTGGAGCTTTCGTCGTAAAAACGGGCCTGTCCGCCCTCCACCGACACCAGCCAGCCATATCCGCGCGACCGCCAGACGCCTGCCAGATCCGCAATATTCCGGCCTTGCCGGAAAACCGGCGCATCATCGCCAGGCGCTGCCTTTGACTGACCGGCAAAAGGGACACAACAGACCGCAATCGCAAAAATAAGAAATATCCGTGCCGCCAGCACCACGAAGTCCTCCTGAACCGCCGCGCCGGTCCCAATCCCCAGATCAGGACAAAATGCGCAACGCTTGCCGACGCCGGACCCCGGAAGCCTTCGCCGATTCGTTGACGATACAGCATATCACCTGAATTTTTGGCCAATTTGTGCCCATGCCGCCGCCCTCGGCCCCCCGAACATGAATGGTGGATAACAGCGCGGTTCAGCTTCGATACAAGCGCATTCACGTATCTCTGGTCACCAACGGACAAACGACCAACAGTTTATGGCTCAGGAGATACACAAATGACGGCAGATTCTGGAAATACAGCGGAGACCCTAGACCCGACTCAACCCGGGGCACGCGCGCATTTGCGCGAGTGCCCTTCCGGAGCCTGGATTGTCCATGACGACGCAAACCGCCGCGGCGGACGTTTCGCCGACCGCCGCTCGGCGGTCAAATTCGTCAGGCGCGAATTCGGTGCGAATTCACAAATCATCGCGCAAAAGCCTCTGGCGACAGCAAACACAAGGCGTCTGTCCAACACCGGACAACGGCGCATGGCGCAGCAGATCAAAGCTAGCCGCTGAAACATCATCCTCACCGTAAATCGCTGACCCCAGCCCCAAGAGAGATCAACGACAATGCTGACCGCTCAAGAAAACTATTTTGCTTTTGATGATGCCGACCAGTCCCGGTCCGAATCGGACCTTCATCCTTATGAGTGCGGTTTTTCGACGCTCGCCAGACGAGGCGCAAGCCAGGACGTGGTGGACAACCAGGTCTTTGAACAGTTTGAGTCGAAAGTACAGTCCTACGCACGCGCCTTTCCGCGCATATTCGATCGTGCCGTCGGCGCTGAGCTGTGGGACGTCGATGGCCGCCGCTATCTCGACTTTCTCGCCGGCGCCGGGTCGCTGAATTACGGGCACAACAATCCCGTGCTCAAGGAAAAGCTGGTCGACTATATCCAGCAGGACGCGGTCACCCACAGCCTCGACCTCCATACCTCGGCCAAGCAGCGCTTCATCGAGGCGATGCGCGATATCATTCTTGCGCCGCGCGGGCTCGACTATGTCATGCAGTTCACCGGGCCCACCGGCGCCAACGCCGTCGAAGCCGCGCTCAAGATCGCCCGCAAGGTCACCGGCCGCAGTAACGTCATTTCATTCACCAACGGTTTCCATGGCGTGTCGATGGGTGCGCTCGCCGTCACCGGCAACGAAACGCTTCGCCGCGCGGCCGGCGTGCCGCTGCACAACACCACGCCGATGCCCTATGACGGCTATTTCGGCGACGACGTCGACACTATCGCCTATCTGGAGCAGATGCTCGACGATCCCTCCAGCGGCGTCGACCTGCCAGCCGCCGTGATCCTCGAAGTGGTTCAGGGCGAAGGCGGTTTGAACACCGCCCGCATCGACTGGCTGCGGCGGCTTGAAGCGCTTTGCCGGCTCAAGGACATCCCGCTGATCGTCGACGATATTCAGGCGGGTTGCGGGCGCACCGGCACCTTTTTCAGCTTCGAGCCGGCCGGCATCAAGCCCGACATCGTGACCCTGTCCAAATCGCTTTCCGGCTATGGTCTGCCCTTCTCCGTCGTTCTGATCAGGCGCGAACTCGACCAGTGGAAGCCCGGCGAGCATAACGGCACCTTCCGCGGCAACAACCTCGCTTTCGTTACCGCGGCCGCCATGCTGGAGCATTACTGGCGCGACGGCCGCTTCGAGCAGGAGCTGAATGCGAAGTCGCGGCATCTGCGCGGACGCCTGCAGGCGATGGTCGACCGCTTCCCTTCAGAACTCGTCGACGTGCGCGGACGCGGCCTGATGATCGGCATCCGCTTCGCCGATCCGGCCGCCGCCGCCAGCGCGAGCAAGCTGGCCTTCGAGCAGGGCCTTATCATCGAGCGCTGCGGACCGAAGGATGAGGTCGTGAAATGCATGATGCCGCTTACCGCCAGTTTCGCCGAGCTGGATGAGGGCCTCGACATCCTGGAGCGCGTGTTCGAAGCCCAGTTCGGCGGTCATGGCCGCGCCGTCGGCTACCCGGACTTTTCACCGGTCGCCGTCGCCTGATCCAAACGGAAAAGTCAAAGGACCGGGGCCGGAGATTGCCGTGCTCCGGCCCATTTCCCCCACGCAATCGATCCAGACAATAGCCAGCCGGCCGACAGGCCCGGAAATTCATACGAGGGAAACATGCTTATTTGCGAAGATGCTGACAACAATGTTCGATGGCGGCAGGGCGAGAGGCTCGATCATCTCTTCGAGCAGCGCTGCGATGAACTCGATGCCGCGAGCCGCGGCGCCCACTTAGCCGTCATCACCGATGCGAAGTCCTACACATTCCGCGAGCTGGATGAGCGCGCCAACCAGACCGCGCGCCATCTGATCGCGCAAGGCGTGAAGCCGGGCGACAAGGTCGGCCTCCTGTTCGACAAGGGCGTGGATACATATGTGGCGCTGCTGGCGGTGCTGAAGGCCAATGCCGCCTATGTACCCTTCGATGGCGGCTTCCCGAATGACCGGATCGCTTTCATTCTCGAAGATGCCGGCGTTACGGCGATGCTGTCGCAGTCGGTTTTCGCGGAAAAAGTTGCCGAATTCGCTGTGCCGGCCATATTCCTCGATGGCGACGCAGATGCGATTTGCCGGCAGAGCAAGGGCCGGCTGACGGATGCCGAAAAAGGCGCCCCCAAGGATGAAACCGCCTATCTGATCTACACATCGGGCACGACAGGCAAGCCCAAGGGCGTCGTCATCGAGCATGCCAGCATCTGCAACTTCGTTCGCGTGGCGGCGGAGATTTATGGCTATGGGCCCGAAGATCGGGTCTATCAGGGCATGACCATTGCCTTCGATTTTTCCGTCGAGGAGCTCTGGGTGCCGCTGCTGGCCGGCTCGGCGCTGGTTCCCGGTAAGGCGGGAACGAGCCTTGTCGGCGACGATCTCGCCGACTATCTGCGCGACCACAAGGTAACGGGGTGGGCCTGCGTGCCGACGCTGCTGGCGACGATTGAAAAGGATCTTCCCGCTTTGCGGCTGCTGATCGTCTCGGGCGAGGCCTGCCCGCAAAATCTGGTGACGCGCTGGGCGCGCGACGGGCGCAAAATCCTCAACGCCTATGGCCCGACCGAAGCGACGGTCACCTGCACGCTCACCGAGCTGCTTCCCGAAAAGGAAGTGACCATCGGCGGGCCGCTGCCGACCTACACCATCGTCATTCTCGATCCCGATAGCGATGCAATCGTCGAAGAGGGCGGCATGGGAGAGATCGGTATCGCCGGCATCGGCCTGGCGCAGGGCTATCTCAATCGTCCCGACCTCACGGCGGAGAAGTTCATTCCCGACTTTCTTGATATTCCGCACAACCCGTCGCGACGCATCTACCGGTCAGGCGATCTGGGCTGCATCAACGATGCGGGCGAGGTAGAATTCCATGGCCGTATCGATACCCAGGTCAAGGTCCGCGGCTACCGCATCGAGTTGACGGAAATCGAGTCGATCCTGATGGAGCTGCCGCAGATTGCCCAGGCGGTTGTCGATACCTGGGAGGCCGAGCCCGGCGCGGTGGAGCTGGTCGCCTATTATGCCCTCAACAAGGGCAGCGCCGAAATTCCCCATACCGAAATTGCCGAGACGCTGCGCGCGCGTCTCCCCGGTTATATGGTGCCGGCCTATATCGAGAAGCTGGACGTCGTTCCGATGACGCCGAGCAACAAGGCGGACCGCAAGGCCTTGCCCGAACCCAAGGGTTCGCGCGTTGCCGGCGGCAGCGGCACGATCGTCGCGCCGCGCAACGGCATCGAAGCCAAGCTGGCGGCGGCGCTTGCCGGCATCCTCAAGGTCGACGCCGTTTCCGTCGAAGATCATTTCTTCCATGATCTGGGCGCCCACTCGCTGCTGATGGCGCGTTATTGCGCCGAGGTCAGGCGGATGCCCGGAATTTCCGGTATTTCGATACGCGACGTGTATCTCAACCCGACGATAGAAAAGCTCGCGACGCAGATCGGATCGCAGGAAACCGAAGCTCCCGTCGCGACCCGGCAGGAGCAATACCGGATACCCACCAACCTGGAATATTACGGCTGTGGCGCGTTGCAGCTCCTGTTCTATACCGTGATGGGCGTGTTCGCCCTGTCGGTTCTCCTCACCGGATTTCACTGGACCTACGCGGCGGTCGGCAATACCGGCCTTCTCTATGCCCGCATAATGCTGTTCCTGGCCGGCGCCTATGTCGGCTTGAGCGCGCTTCCCATCGCCGCGAAATGGCTGTTGATCGGGAAATGGAAAGAAGACATCTTTCCGGTCTGGAGCCTGCGTTATTTCCGGTTCTGGGCCGTTAAATTTCTGGTGCGAAGCGCGCCCATGGCCTGGTTTCCCGGCGGACCTGTTTACAATGTTTATCTGCGCCTGCTTGGCGCGAAAATCGGCCGCAATGTGGTTCTCGGCTCGCCGGCGCCGGTGTGCACCGATCTCTTTTCCGTCGGCGACAATACGATCGTCCGGGGCCGCACGATGCTGCCGGGCTACAAGGCTGAATCGAACTATATCCACACCGGCGCTATCCGGCTGGGCCACGGCGTCTTTGTCGGATCGGCGAGCGTGCTGGATATCGATACGGAAATAGACGATCGCTCCCAGCTCGGCCACTCATCGACCCTGCAGCAGGGGCAGCGCATACCGATGTGCACGCGTTATCACGGCACGCCGGCGGAAGAGACGCAGGCCAACTATTGCAAAGTCGAGTCTATGGACTGCTCGCCTCGGCGCCGCTGGACATATTCTGTCCTGGCCGCGCTGCCACTTTTTGCTGTTCTGGTGCCGGTGGTGATCATGACACTCTATTATCTTTTCCCCCATGCATTAGCGTATACGGAAGCCGGAGCACTGGATTACGCGGAACCGCTCTCCGTTCTCCTCGCACTGGCTCCCGATATGCTGGTCTTCTCCCTGGTGCTGTTTTCAGGGTTATCCGTTTTCGGCCTGTCGGGCGTTCTTATCATTCCCCGCCTGCTCAACATGCTGCTGAGCGAGGGGAAAACCTATGTGCTGTTCGGCTTCCACTACTACGTTCAGAGCGTCATATCGGCGGTGAGCAATGCAGGCGCGTTCAACCTCCTTTTCGGCGACAGCTCCTATATCGTCCACTACCTGAAATGGGTCGGCTACACGCTGAACCGGGTCGAACAAACCGGTGCCAATTTCGGGCTGGATCAGGTGCATGACAATCCCTTCCTGTGCGATATCGGGTCGGGCACGATGGTGTCGGACGGGCTGGCGATGATGAACACCGAGATGTCGAGCAGCTCGTTTCGGCTGGGCGCGGTCAAAATCGGCGACCGCAACTATCTGGGCAACAACATCCTTTATCCGGCCGGCGGGAAAACCGGCGCCAATGTCCTGCTGGCGACCAAGGCCATGATCCCGGTCGACGGACCGGTGCGCGAGAATGTCGGCCTGCTGGGTTCGCCCTGCATCGAAATTCCGCGCGTGGTCGACCGCGACAAGGGGCTTAGCGAAGTCCTCACCCCTGCCGCCAAGAACGAAATGATCGCCCGGAAAAACCGCCGCAATATCGCGACCATGGCGATGTTTTTGAGCCGGAACCTGTTCGCGCTCTTCGTGGCGATGCTGTTTGGCTATACCGCTATTCTCTACTATCCGCTCTATGGCATGGCCTCGCTGCTGGCTTATGGCGCGTTCATGTCCCTGTTCACGGTGCTGTTCTATACGCTGGCCGAGAAAGCGAGCCTGCATTTCGGCCGTCTGCGGGCCGGAGAAGTGTCCATGTATGATCCCTATTTCTGGTTCCACGAGCGGCACTGGAAGTTTTGCGGGCATCCGCTGGCCTCGCTGTTCGCGGGCACGCCCTTGCGCAATGTCATCACCCGGTTGCTGGGGGTCAGGCTCGGCCGGAAGGTTTTCGACGACGGTGGCAATCTCTACGACAAGACGCTGATCGAAGTGGGCGACTATGCCAACCTGAATGCCGGCAGCGTGGTTCAGTGCCACTCCCTGGAAGAAGGGGTATTCAAGGCTGATCACATCAAGATCGGCAAGGGCTGCTCGCTGGCCTGCGGCTCCTTCGTGCATTATGGCGTCGACATGGGCGACAATTCCGTGCTGGGTCCGAATGCCTTCCTGATGAAAGGCGAAACGGTTCAGCCCAATTCGATCTGGCAGGGCAATCCGGCGACCGCGGTGCGGTGCCAGGCGGCGCAGCCGGAGCTCCCGAATCTCAAGGCAGCGGCATAGGCGCGGCACAGCAAAGATGAGCAGCCCTCACGGCCACATGGTGACCATCTGGACGGCGTCCACGGATGAGGCTCTTGCCCTGATGGGAGACGAGGTGCGCCTCGACGCGGAGGAAATGGCGCAGGCCGGCCGGCTGCAAAAGGCGGGCGATCGCAACCGTTTTCTGGGCGCGCGGGCGCTGCTGCGTCACGCCCTGAGCGAGGCGCTCGATGGCGAGGTCGCACCCGGGCGCTGGCGCTACCGCGAGGGAACTCACGGCAAGCCGGTCATGGCGCCCGGGCTGCCGCCGCTGGAGTTCAACCTGTCCCATGCGGGCGATTGCGTTATTGCCTGCGTCAGCCAGGCGGGAGCGATCGGCGTCGATGTCGAAATTATCGCCGCCGCCGAGCATGCGGGGATTGTCGAGGATGCGCTAACCGGGCCTGAAAGCGACAATCTCAACCGGCTGCCCGATGACCGTAAAAGGGCGGCGTTTCTCCAGCTCTGGACAATCAAGGAGGCCTGCGCCAAGGCGCTCGGCCTTGGTGTCACGCTCGATTTCCGCGAATTGGAGGTGACGCTGGAGCCTTTTCGCGTGCGGACGCCGCACGGGCTGCTCGGCCATGGCGAAGCCTTCCATATCGAGTCGCGGCAAGTCGTTATTGCCGGCAATCCCTACCGCCTCGCGGTCGCTACAATCACCAAAGCGGCAAGCAGGGCATCCTTCTGCTTCAAAGCGCCGGACACGCCGCGTATGGCACAGGCGCCGGCCATCTCAAAAAGCGGCAATCCGCAGGACGAAAGCAGCTGATCAACGAGCTTTCACAGGCCCGGCCAACGCGGCGGCATCTTTGTCTCTGCCGGAGGCAAAAAGCTGGCGGGCTGTCGCAGCTACTTTCGAGCCGGGTTCTTGCCGATGCCTGGCATGCTGGCGAATATGTCGAGCAGGACGCCAAACACCAGGCGTCTCAGGGTATCGACGCTGCGGAAAGGAAAATGAAAGAGTGACTTGAGAAAATGCCTCGTTGCCAGTGCAAAACGACTGTTTTTATAGGCAGCCGCGGCCAGTTCATTTTCGAGGGCGGCCAGATATCTGAGCCGCGCAATCGATGGCAGGATACCGGGACCGACGAAATGTTCGCTCTTCATCAGGTCGACCGAGGCGCGGACATCTTCATAGTTGATCCCCTTGGGCAACCGATAGTCGATCCGGCTCAGGACGTCGGGCAGAATCGCGATATTCGAAATCCCGGTACAGCGCAATAGCCAGTCCCAGTCTTCCAGACGCCGCAGCGATTCCTTCATCGGGCCGACTTCCTCAAGCAGCGACCTTTCCGCCATTAGCGTGGAACCCGGCGAAATCCGGCACCCCATCTGCATATCCCTTTGCCGCAAGATCGCCGGGCCGTGCCGGATTTCTCCCTCGGGATGATAGGGCGTGACGATCTCGTAACCGGTACAGCTTACGCGATGATTTTCGCCGTTCGAGCCCATGAAGCGAAGCTGGAGTTCAAGCTTCCCTGGCAGCCAGAGATCGTCGGAATCGAGAAAGGCGACATATTGCCCGCTGGCCTCGGCAACGCCCGTGTTCCGCGCCGCGGCAGCCCCTTTGTTGTTGTCGTGAGTTATGATCCGCAGCCTGGTGTCGCCGATATCCGAAAGCGATCCGGCAAGGTCGTCGGTGGAGCCGTCGTCCACGACGATCAGTTCATAAACCTGGCAAGTCTGGGCGAGGACGCTCTGGATCGCGCGCCGGGCTGAACGTGAACGGTTATAGACGGGGATGATTGCGCTAACGACCGGGCTAGATTTTGATTTGCCCCGACGCGGCGCAGTGCTCTTTGCGCTAGTCATGAGTGCTTGTTTAAGGAGACAATATTGATTTTACCAACCCGGTGTATTGTTTAACAAATTAATCGATCGATGCCTATCAAGCAAACAATTTGGGGTATCGTTTATTTCGCCGTCTTTACTCCTGTGATGCAAGGTCGGCAATATATCCAATCTAAGGCTGAGACCGAAGATCATTCGGCATTGCTCCTGATTTTATCTCCCGGGGCCTCGATCTGTAGGCCTGCCAGAAGCGTGTGATCCTGGACTTCTCACGCCCTGGCTTGGGAGATTTGTCCTCCAATGCTTCCGCACCGCCTTTCAGATACCGATCGTACCAGCGGTAGAATGTGGTTCGTGGAACACCGAGCATGTCCAGTGTGCGTTTCGCTGGCAGATGCGATTGCTCAACGAGCCGGATGGTCTCCAGCTTCTCGGATGCAGGATACCTCATTCGACATCCTCCCCATCCCCGATCATGCTTTTTTTGAGGAGGCGGAGTTCCAGTGCCTGCTCGGCAACGACCTCCTTGAGATCGCGTGCCTGGCGCCGCAGATCCTTCACCTCATCTGAATTGGCCGCTCGTGCCGTATCGCCTGCCAGCCGCTTCTTGCCGGCTTCAAGGAACTCCTTCGACCAGCTGTAATACAGACCCTGCGCGATGCCTTCCTGGCGGCAGAGCTCAGCAATGCTGTCCTCGCCCCTGAGCCCGGCCAGAACGATCCGGATCTTCTCTTCAGACGAATAGCGCTTTCGCGTACGGCGGCGAATGTCCTTGATCGTGCGTTCAGCGGCACCCTGATGCCGTTCTGTCTTCTGTCTCATCGTTCACTCCTCAATGGTGACGATGAGCCAAAAACACTCCCTTACGCAAATGCCTCAATCTGTTCCATGAGTGCTGATGCCGAACATGACCAGATAACCCTCAGCTTGGAGATGCCATGTCATCTGGCGGACACTATAAAATGGTGTATTGAGGAACTGCTCGTCGATCAGGCGCATCAGCGCCAGGTTGAGCGCCGTCTGGCCCTTGGGGGCGTAATAGAAGGACGAGCGCGAGATCGACAGCAACCTACATTGCTCGGCAATCGACAGGCGGGGATGATCTTTATCTATCATCGCGCGCCTCACTTCCCGGTCCAGGGCTTAAGCTTTCGTTCCAAAAAGCTTGTCCACGACTTGATCGGGGATCGTTGGCCACTGCCAGCTCCCCGATCTTGGCGTGCAGCTCCTTCACCGCAGCCTCATCGACCACCGGTTCCCTGGGTTTGCCACTACGCTCAAAGACGCCTGACGCACTTTCCAGCCGTGCGTGCTTCCATTGATGGATCATCGTCGGGTGAACGCCGAACCGGGTCGCCAGCTCGGAAACCGTGTGTTCGCCCTTCAGCGCCTCAAGTGCGACCTTGGCCTTGAATTCGGGATTGTGTTTCTTGCGTTTCGACATCGCCAGCCTCCTCTTCGTTGAAGACCAGCAGACCGCTTTCAGTAGCTTACGTCACTGTCCGAGTTCTGGGGAGTGGATCACCTTAGTCTGTCACCTCAGCCGGTTTCAGAGAACACTGCGGGCCAATCACTTGGCCACCGCAGAATCGAGTTCGCCGATCCGGCGGGCCAGAATGATCAGATAGAACAAAATAAATAGATAAAGGAAGCTCTCAGTCGCCTCGGCAGGACGATATACTGGCGCGGAAAACCACGCGTTATTCTGCAGTATGGCGGAGACCTTGAAGAACAATGCGCCCAGGGCCACAGGCACCATCGCATCAGCAGGCATGAACACCGACCAACGGTTTCGCCTGACCCGGGGCCTAAACAGGGCCGCCAGCGGGATCAGCAGGCCACCCACAAAAGTTCCGAGCTCAAGAAGCAGCCGGGGCTTTTTGTCGAAAATATCATCGATATTGTGCAGATTCGTTTCTTGCTGGCGGTTGAGTTCCCCCCAATAGTCGGGTGTGGTCCACTGAAAGAAATGCTGGCCCCAGCTGTGCTCTTCGCCGGCAATGTAAAGACAAGCCAAGGCCGCCAGAACCAGCAATCCCGCATGCGGGGCGCGCGCACGCACAAAAGGGCGGGAGAGCAACCGCAGGGCGATGATCAAGCCGGCTAGCGGAATGAAGAAATGCCCGAGCTCAAGGAACCCGTAGCCTTCGGGAAGAATCCATGCCTCGTAGAAGGTGGGGGAAATCCTGCTCACGGCGATAAGGAAGACTGCAAGCCCGGCGGGAATACAAAGCCACCACCAAGCTTCGCGCCAGCCAGGGTCTGCCGAAAATGCCCGATACGGGCCGGTTTGCCGTGTTCCATCGGAAAGACCCAACTCATTTTGCCGCGTCATGACGGTATCACCGCGCGGGCGTGAGATAGTTGAGGCCATGGAACTTGCCGCTCTCCGGCCAAAGCCGGGCTCAATATTTCAGATCTTTGTCCATCAGACCGTGTAGAAGCGGCGTCAACTCTGCTACAGAAACGCATTTTGCACTCTCCGGAGTTAGAATCTGGCATGTTTATGGACAACGGTAGGCTGGCCCGCTCCATAGCGTAGGCCCGCCGAATTTCCGGTGGCAAGGTGGCTTTTGGGGCCGGAGGACGACAACCAAGCGAACTGTGTGGCCTTTCGGTATTGTACAACTCAGCTCCCCAACCCCCACAATACTACTGAGTGTAGAATTCTCTACGATTACCATCCATGGGCCGGCCACGATGTTTGTGTCCGTCTCATGAATGCTGACGCCGGACATGCTCTAAGGGAAAATTTCCAGACGGGCAGTCTCACAAAATAGACATCTATTCGTGATTCTTCCATATTGTTGCACGGAGGTCGTTGTTTTTCGATTTTTTGGTTATTGGAGATGAATCTTCAATGCTCTAGACCGTCAATGCGTCAAATAAGTGTATCGCGCAATCGCTCAAACAACTTGTGAGAATTAACGGTTACGGACGTTGATCATTACTCCCTGGAGTGATGCCGAGGTCGGAGAGTTGGCTTTGGATCACCTGAGCCACGGCCTTCCGGCTGAAGCCGTCGTGCAGAGTGCGCGCAGCGGCCTTGCCAAGGGATCGCCGCATGGCTTTGTCTTTTGCTGCCTGACGCAATAAAGCGGCTGCATGACCGACATCGGGTTCCGCCCACTTCTGACCGTCGGCGAAATAATTGCCTTCAGGATCCTCGACCGGAACCAGTGAATAATCGATAGGGAGCGAATTTTCGGTTGTCATATAATCCATGTTTCCGGACCAGCCTGTGGCTATCGCCAGTTTACCTAGAGCCATGGCCTGAGCTGGGATCAGCCCAAAGCCTTCTGACCGGTGCAGGGACAGGACAGCGTCGATACTTGCCAAAAGTGTCCAATAGTCCTTCTCATTAAGCATATCCTTGATCACACATATGTTCTCGGCGCTCTCGAGGCCAAGCTCAATTTCCTTCATTCGATCAGGATAAGCGTCTGCCTGGGACACCTTAACCAGAAGGACTGCCTTTTGATCGTTCGGAAACGCAGACCGGAAAGCTTCAATTGCGGCCAAGGGATTCTTCCGAGAAAGACCGGATCCCAAGTGTATCGCCGTCAGCACGGCAAATAAGTCTCTCGCGATACCGAATCTCTCACGCTCGGGGACAATATCATCCGGAGGATCAATGCAATGGGGCACCACGTGAACCGGCTTGTCGGTGGCTTTACGAAAGGCTTTCGCGGCAAAGGAACTCGGGCACCAGATATTATGGACAAAGCGGAGGTTGTGTTCCCAGTCTGGCGGGAGTCGGGGGAGTTCCCAAACTGCGTAGCCGATAACATATTTTTCGGCGATCACTCGTTTCCCCAACTGCAGCAATAGTACAGGAAGGTGATTGGGATTGGCGTGGAATAGTAATACTCCTGGACCGGCGTCGGGTTTCTGTTGGGTCACAGGCTTGCTGTTGGGCAGGTCGCTTGAGAACAGGAGGCTCGTCCAGTCAAATAAGTGCGTATCGAATCCGGCACTATCGAGTATTTTGGCGTTTTCGCGCCCGCCCCAGCCGATGCCAATGGAACTGGAGAACGGAGCCAGAACTGTAACAGGTGGCTTTGGTATAGGCTGACGTGACGGACGGGGGGCTATAAGCGGGATCAGTTCATGAAATATCAGTCGGCGCGCCCATTTGGGGAGTGTCCGCCAGGCTTTCTGCAAGAACCTGTCGTCATATTTTGTTTGGACCATGGTTATGGCATACACTTTGCGCCAACTTGCAGGCAATTATCACAATG
>JAJFHO010000087.1 GCA_021775575.1 Hyphomicrobiales bacterium | reverse complement strand
TCGGCTATGACGGCAAGGGACAGGTGAGGGTCGGCCGCGATACAGACCTTGCCTCGGCCTATGCGGAAATGGCCCAGGCGCCCGCGATTCTGGAGAGCTTCGTCGATTTCGAGAGCGAGGTATCGATTGTCGCGGTGCGCGGACGCGCCGGGGATATGGCCTATTACGATCTCACGGAAAATCGCCACGAAAACCAGATATTGATCGAATCGCGCGTGCCCGCGACACCGGGACCCGCCGTTGCCCAGTCGGCGCGGGACATCGCCATGCGCATTGCCGAAGCATTCGACTATGTCGGCGTATTGGCGGTGGAATTCTTCTATTGCGGCGACAAGGCGCAAGATGCCCTGCTGGTCAACGAGATCGCGCCAAGGGTCCACAATTCCGGGCACTGGACGCTTGACGCCTGCGCCGCCAGCCAGTTCGAAAACCATATCCGGGCGATCGCCGGCTGGCCGCTGGCTTCGACCGGGCGGCACAGCGACGCGGTTATGACCAACCTGATCGGCGGCGACGTTGAACGATGGGGCGAACTGGCAGCCGATCCCGGCGTGTCACTGCATCTTTACGGCAAGGACGAGGCCCGGGCGGGGCGGAAAATGGGTCATTTCACACGGGCAAAACAGCGCCGGGACATATGACTGACCGGCATTTTTACCGCCTGTTCACGTCGACCGGCTATGGACAAGGCCGAACCCTTTTGTTAAATGGGGCACCGCGTTGGAGGCTGCCATCGCGCGCCGCGCCGATGTTTCGGGCAGCCTGACCATCAGCAGTCGCAAGATTAAGAGGTGAATCCGCGTGCAAGTTCACGTCCGCGATAACAATGTCGACCAGGCCCTCAAGGCGCTGAAAAAGAAAATGCAGCGCGAAGGCATATTCCGCGAAATGAAATTGCGGAATTATTATGAGAAGCCTTCAGAGAAACGCGCGCGCGAAAAGGCCGAGGCCGTTCGCAGGGCGCGCAAGCTGGCCCGAAAGCGCGCGCAGCGCGAAGGCGGCATGCTCCCCGGCAAACGCCGGGGCCCTCCCCGCCGCTAGACAGCGTTTTTCCGTTTCCTTGCCGTTTCCGCCACCGGCCGCCGCGCTTGGGTGAAATCCCTCGCCGGGTTGACGGGTTGACCGCGCCCCTCCTGGACGGCGCTATCCCTTTACAGAAATGATTTGCCGGTGCGGGTAGGGAATCGAGATACCCGCCTTGTCCAGCGCATATTTGGCCGCGCGCGTCAGTTCAAAGCGAACATCCCAGTAATCCTGCCGCTTCACCCAGGCCCGCAGTTCCAGATCGACTGAACTATCCCCGAGATTTTTCACGACGACGATGGGTCCGGGTTCGCCGATCACACGTTCGTCCTTGGTCGCCAGGCCAAGGATCAGCTTGCGCGCGTCGTCGATATCGTCGTCATAGGAAATGCCGATCAGCAGATCGATGCGCCGGCGCGGCCGCGTCGAATAGTTGACGATTGAATCGGACCAGACCCTTGAGTTCGGCACGGCGATATAAAGGCCCTGGGCCGTGTGCATCCGGGTCATGAACATGCCGATCTCGTCCACCGTTCCCGTCCCGGCGGCGCATTCAATCGCATCGCCGACCTTGAAGGGGCGGATGAAGAGCAGCATCAGACCGGCGGCGACATTCTGCAACGTCCCCTGAAGCGCGAGGCCGATGGCGAGACCGGCGGCACCGAGGACGGTAATGATGCTCGCGGTCTGAATGCCGAATTCGGCAAGCACGAGAATGACCGTGAAGACGAGAATGGCGTAACGGCTGATCTGCGTCAGGATCGGGATCAGCGTCTTGTCGAAACGCTTCACCCTTTCCAGCCGCCGGCGTATGACCCGGCTGGCCCATCCGGCGAGTACAAAGCCGGCAATAAGTATGGCAATCGCCGAGACCAGGCTCAGCCCATATTCCACGCCGAGATCGAGCAACTCGACCGCGGCCGCCTTATACTCATCCACCTTTGCCAATTGATCCATGTCCGAGTCCCCTGTTGCCGCAATGCGGCGCTTATTTTTCGGGCCGTGTCATAGCATGAAAGCGCACCCCGGAAAGGCGGGTTATCCACAGGCGGGATTATTGACTGGGCAAGCTTGCCAGAAACGCCTCCGCCCTGCCCCAGGCGCCATGGTCGAACAGGTCCGAATGCGCGGCGGAAGCAATGAGCTCCAGCCGTTTGGGCTCATTCGCGGCGGCATGGACGCGCCGGCCCATATCGACCGGGATCACCGTATCGCGCTCCCCGTGCAGCACGAGCAGTGGAATCGTCACCGCGGCGATATTGTCTTCATTGCGGTATTGATCGGTCATCAGGTAGCGCAGGGGCAGAAACCAGTATGTCTGTTTGCCGACATCGACAGTGGAGGTGAGCGGCGCCTCGAGAATGATGGCCCGGGCGGGGCGCTGAGCCGCCAGCTTTACCGCCTGCCCCGACCCCAGCGACTCGCCATAGAGAATGATGTCGCTGGCAGCCACGCCGAGCCCCGCAAGATAATCATAGGCCACGATAGCGTCGGCGACATTGGCCTTTTCGCTCGGTCTACCCGAAGATCCGCCATAGCCGCGATTGTTCACAAACAAAACCCCGAGACCGCCGGCGCGCATGATCTCGATCTTGTAAGCGCGCCCGGCCGCGTTGCCCGCATTGCCGTGGACAAAAAGCCCCGTCTCCGTGCCGGCCCGGGCCGGTGACTGCCAGGCGACGAGCGTTTCGCCGTCGCCGGTCGCGATCTCGAATTCATCGACCCCGGCAAGGCCGGCCTGCGCCGGCGTATAACGTTCCGGGTCCGGGAAATACATGAACGCCCGGTTGGCGAAATAGGCACCAACGCAGATCACAATGTAAACGCCGATGATCCAAAGGATAGTCTGCATGGGGGCACGCAATAACTGCCTCCGGCCCCGACCGCAACAAGTTTGGCGTGTTGTGGACATCAGGGAGGTTGCTTCTTAATATGGTATCAATGGAGATCGCCAAGCCAAATCCGGACGCACAGGAGCAGACCCGGTCGCATACCGATTGGGTGGCAGATTATTGGCGCTTGCTGCATCCGGGGATCATTCTTGCAGTTTCTTTTGTAACCGCGGGGGCCGTGTTCCTCACTGGGCCCGAGCTCACGGCAATTGCAGCGACGGAGACCGCAATCCTGAAGCTGTTCGTTGGCGCCGCATTGCTATTTTTCGTCGGGTATTTTTTCACATATAAACTCGCGTCGGGACGAACGCGATCTGAAACGCAATATTTGTTGCACCAAAATGCTGAAGACATCGCGCTGATGCGATCGGCGTTCGAGACCGCCCGGCAACGACGTCCAAAACGCATAATTGCGGCGCGCAAAAAGCAAAGCCGCCGTGCCGCGGCCAAGAAAAAGCCAGCGGGTTAAGTTGTGCCGTCGCGGAGCGAATTCGATGCACGCTCCGAAAAGATTGAGCAATCGCTGCACGCTTTCGATGATGCGGAGCCACTGACGCGGCGCAGCCGCGGGCAGCTTGAGGCGCTCTTGATTAACTTGGACGAGGCGAACGCGATCTGCCAGGAGATCGTCTTCGAGCATGAGCGGAGGGAACCCTCGCAATCCTGGTTCTTGATTTCCGTCGCCGCCGGCGTTGGCGGCCTTATTGTTACCGGTCCCGGAGCAATACCGATTATTATTGCTATTGGCGGCGCGGCGGGTGCGGGCAAGTCGATCGCCGACTTCTACTCCCATGAAAACGCAGCCCAGCATTATCGCGTGCTGTCCTGGCGCATTTCCACGCGTCTGACGAAACTCAAGGCCGCAATGGCGCAGCGCGGTCTGCTTTAGCACCCGTTAAAGCGACTTGACGATCTCTTCCGTCATTTTCTTGGCGTCGCCGAGGATCATCATGGTGTTGTCGCGGTAGAACAGCGGATTGTCGACACCGGCATAGCCGGACGCCAACGACCGTTTGTTGAACATCACCGTGCCGGCCTTCCACACCTGCAGAACCGGCATGCCGTAGATGGGCGAAGAGGGATCGTCTTCAGCCGCCGGGTTGGTCACGTCGTTGGCGCCGATGACATAGGCCACGTCAGCCTGGGCGAAATCATTGTTGATGTCCTCAAGCTCGAACACCTCGTCATAGGGCACATTCGCTTCCGCCAGCAGCACATTCATATGGCCCGGCATCCGGCCCGCTACCGGGTGAATGGCATATTTGACCTCGACGCCGGCTTCCTTGAGTTCATCCGCCATTTCGCGCAGCGCATGCTGCGCCTGCGCCACCGCCATGCCGTATCCCGGCACGATGATGACCTTCGACGAATTCTTCAAAATGAAGGAAGCATCGTCGGCGGAGCCCTGCTTGATCGTGCGCGGTACACCGTCATCACCAACCGGTCCGGCCGCTTCGCCGCCAAAGCCGCCGAGGATGACGGAGATAAAGGAGCGGTTCATGCCCTTGCACATGATGTAGGACAGGATCGCGCCCGATGAACCCACAAGCGCGCCGGTGATAATGAGCGCGGTGTTGCCGAGGGTGAAACCGATACCGGCAGCAGCCCAGCCCGAATAGGAATTTAGCATCGAGATCACGACGGGCATGTCGGCGCCGCCGATGGGAATGATGATCAGAATTCCGAGCAGAAAGGCCAGGCCCGCAACCAGCCAGAAATCCATCTGGGTCTGCGTTACAACCAGCGAGTAAATGAAGAAGATCAGACCCGCGAAAATAGCGAAATTGATGATATGGCGGCCAGGCAGCATGATCGGCGCGCCGCTCATGCGGCCTGAAAGTTTCAGGAAGGCGATCACCGAACCGGTGAAGGTGATGGCGCCAATGGCCGCGCCGAGCGACATCTCGACAAGGCTGGCCTTCTTGATGTTGCCGACACTCCCGATGTCAAAGGCTTCCGGCGCGTAATAGGCTCCCGCTGCGACCAGAACCGCCGCCATGCCGACCAGCGAATGAAACGCGGCGACCAGTTCCGGCATTGCCGTCATCGGCACCTTGCGGGCGATGGTCGCACCGACACCGCCGCCGATGGCGATGCCGGCGGCAACCAGCCCCCAGGCGGTCATATCCGCCGGCGCATGGGAGATCAGCGTCGTCGCAATGGCGATGGCCATGCCGGCCATGCCGAACAAGTTGCCCTGCCGGCTCGATTCGGGGCTGGACAGGCCGCGCAGCGCCAGGATGAAGAGAACCCCGGCGACGAGATAGAGAAGTGCTGTGATATTAGCGTCCATCCCGCGCCCCTATTTCTTCTTCTGATACATGGCCAGCATGCGCTGGGTGACGAGGAAGCCGCCGAAAATATTCACCGACGCCATGACCAGGGCGATGAAGCCGAGAATGCGCGCCCACAAGGGTCCGTCCGCGTCGCCGACGAGCGAGACGCCGACCGCGAGCAGAGCGCCAACCACGATCACCGACGAAATGGCGTTGGTGACGGACATCAGCGGCGTGTGCAGCGCCGGCGTCACCGCCCAGACGACGTAGTAACCGATGAAAATGGCAAGCACGAAGATCGCCAGGCGGAAGACGAAGGGATCGATTTCCTCGCCACCTCCCGCAAAGGCCGGAGAGAGAAGCGTTGCATCCAGTCCGGCCAGGGCGATCAATGTCGCGGCCAGAACCAAACATCCGCGGATGATGCCAAACCAGGTCATTTCTTGCCTCCCTTCGAAGCGGTGAGCATGGGATGCACCAGTTTGCCGTCCCTGGCGACCAGAGTGCCCTTGATCACATCGTCATCCCAGTCGATCGCCAGCTCGCCCTTCTTCTCCTCCTTGTCGATCATCAGATCGATGAAGGCGTAAAGATTGCGCGCGTAAAGGCTGGAAGCGTTACCGGCAAGGTCCCCGGCCAGTTTGGTATTACCCATGACGCTCACGCCCTTATGCTCGAGCGTCTGGTCCGCCTTGGTCACGGCGCAGTTGCCGCCGCGCTCCGCCGCCAGATCGACGATGACCGATCCGGGCTTCATACTCTCGACCATCGCCCGGGAGATCAGCTCCGGCGCGGGCCGCCCGGGAATGAGCGCGGTGGTGATGATAATGTCCTGCGACTTCACATGCTCGGTAATAAGCGCGGCCTGTTTCTTCTTGTAGGCGGCCGACATCTCCTTGGCATAACCCGCCGAGGTCTCCGCCTCCTTGAATTCCTCATCCTCCACGGCGATGAATTTCGCGGCCAGGGATTCCACTTGCTCTTTCGTGCTCGGGCGCACGTCGGTCGCCGTGACGATGGCGCCGAGGCGCCTGGCCGTGGCGATGGCCTGAAGGCCGGCGACGCCCACGCCCATGATAAACACGCGCGCGGCGGGAACCGTGCCGGCCGCAGTCATCATCATCGGCAGCGCGCGGCCGAAATGCGCCGACGCGTCGATCACCGCCTTGTAGCCGGCGAGATTGGCCTGTGACGACAGCACGTCCATGGACTGGGCGCGGGTAATGCGCGGCATGAATTCCATCGAAAAGACGGTCAGCCCGGTCTTCGCCAGCGCGCTCAGTCCGGTTTTGTTCGAAAAGGGATCGAGGATGCAGGCCAGGATCGCGCCGTTGGCCGCGCCCTTGAGAGCCGTAGCCGCCGGGCGGCGCACCGTCAAAACGATATCGGCGCCCTTGAGCGTCGCCGCGGCGCCATTCACGACGCTGGCGCCCGCCTCTTTAAATTCTGCGTCGGAGATCTGGGAGCCCGCGCCCGCGCCGGCCTGTATCCGCACCCGGCAGCCGAGTGCGGTGAATTTCTTGGCCGTCTCGGGCGACAGGGCGACACGGCGTTCGCTCTTGTCCGCTTCGGCCGGAACCGCAATTGTGATCATAACGAAACCTGCCCAGACCGCACCGAACCCGGAACCAGAATACCGGCTGTCGCGGTCGCTCGATTAATCGTGCATTTAAAGGAGAACAATCGCCATCAAGACGAGAACCATCAAAGAAAAGCCGGTGCAGAAAACCACACCCTTGGTGAAACCCGAATAGGTCTGCGTGTGCGCATTGACATCCATTGCCTTGTGGCTACCCGAAAAATCCACGCTCATGACGCCCCCTTGTCTTAATCTCTTTTTGTGAGAGCCCGAAATACCACAAGGGCCGTATCATCCGCAATCACCGCTTTTGGCCAGTATGCGCATTCGCGAAACCAAACATCGGCGGCGGCTACTCCGGTAACGGCACGCCGGCCGCGGCAAAGGCGCGCGCCTGCCGCTCGCCGACTTCGGCCAGATCGAAATCCTCGATCGTGTCATTGAACAGCCGGCAATAGTTCAGCCGCGCGTTCAGATGCAGGAACACGCCGCCGAGCCCGATTGCCGCACGGTCCATGAACACGAACTCGCGCGGCACTGCCACGGGCCCCTTTTCGCGCAGCGCTTTGTGCACCTTGAAGGCTTCGCGGCGGCCATACTCGCCGGGGCTCATGCCTTCCGCGATGACCCGCTCCCGGTCCTCCAGCATCGGCCCGTAGATGAATTGGGCCCAGATATTCAGCACATCGATAACGTCGCTTTTCAGCCCCGAAAAACCCCAGGTCTCATAGGCGTGGACCATCAGATCACGATTGTCTGTCCGCAGGCCCGTATAGAGGTCGATCACCCCTTGCACGAATTTCGGCGCGAAGGTGCGCATGCAGCCATAGTCGAGCAGGTTGAGCCCCGCCGGCATTCCTGCCTCGTCATCGAAGACCGCGTAATTCCCCAGATGCGGGTCGCCGTGAATGACGCCGTAATGGCTGAAGGGATACCACCAGGCGCGGAACATGAAGGTTGCGATGGCGTTGCGCGCCGCTTGCGGCGCGCTCTTGTAATCGAGCACGGGACGCCCCTGAAGCCAGCTCATGGTGAGCAGGCGTTTGGTCGACAATTCAGGCAAGACGTCCGGAACGCGGATGCGGGGATCGTCGGCGAATATCGCCCGGTAGAGCGCCATGTGGCCCGCTTCCAGCTTATAGTCCAGCTCCTCGCGCAGCCGCGCGTGCAATTCCTTGGAGACCTCTCTGGTATCGATGGCCGGGTTCATGCGCTTGTGGATGGCGAATACCAGATCGAGCTGGTTGAGATCCGCCGCCACCGCCGACTGCATATCGGGATATTGCAGCTTGCAAGCGAGCGTCTCGCCGTCATGGGAGATAGCCTTATGCACCTGGCCGAGCGAGGCGGAGGCAGCGGAATTGATTTCAAAAGAAGCGAACTTCTCCTCCCACCCCTCGCCCAGTTCCGCCTTCATGCGCCGCCGCGTGAATGCAGGACCCATGGGCGGCGCCTGCGACTGGAGCTTGGAAAGCTCGGCCGCATATTCCGGCGGCAGCGCCTCGGGAATGGTCGACAAGAGCTGGGCCACCTTCATGATCGGCCCCTTGAGGCCGCCGAGCGCGCGTGCGAGTTCGGCCGCTTGCTTGTTGCTATCTGCCTCCGCGCCGAACAGCCGCGTCGCCGCGGCGCGCGCCGCGACGCCGCCGACATTGGCTCCCACCCGCGCATAACGCCGCGCGCGGGCGGTCAGGCGGTTGGCTTCCTTGTCGTTGTCGCTCATGATTTTACCGGGACGCTCAATTCTGCTCTATGGCATAGTGCGGCGTGGCTCTTTTTCGCCAGATAGATATGGTGTGAAATACGGCACAGAAAAGGATCCAGGATCATGTCGCCACGCTCGACCATTCTCTGCCTTCTCGCAAGCCTGCTGTTCGCCGCGCCCGCCCAGGCGGGCCAGAAGGTGCCGGGCAGTGTCGAGGTCTTCAAATCGGCAAGCTGCGGCTGCTGCGGCAATTGGGTGAAACATATGCAACAGAGCGGCTTCACCGTCACGGCTAACAATGTCGCCTATTCCATTCTTCAGAAAATCAAGCGCCAGGCCGGTGTTACCGAAGAATTCGCCTCCTGCCACACCGCACATGTCGGCGGTTATGTCATCGAGGGCCATGTCCCGGCTGAAGACGTAAAACGCCTGTTGCAGGAAAAACCCGAAGCCCTCGGCCTCGTCGTCCCCGGCATGCCCATCGGCTCGCCCGGCATGGAAATGGGCAGCGAGAAAGAGCCCTATGAAGTCCTGCTGGTGAAAAAGGACGGTTCGACGGAAGTGTTTGCAAGGCATGGGCGGTAGGCTAGGTAATTAACTCATAAACCGACATGCCGGCAGTAATGCGGCTGGCACTTTCTGTGCCGCAAGCGCCTCGTGGCGGATGTACTTGCACGCTTCCAGTCCTTTGGCCTCGATTCAAGCAGCTATCAGTCCTGTGGCGCCTCATTTCCCTTTTTGAGTTTTCAGCCGGGGCATCTCTACGGCAACGCGTCCTTATTCTCATGTCGTAAATTCAACAATCGCACGGTTTATAAACCGAGGCCTTGCAGATTTACACGTCATAAAGGCAATATTGCACTTATATAAGTATAGTACTTATAATGTATTTTATATGATAAAAATTAGATCAAATCTATCTATTTTCATTTATTTGTGATAAAACTATTTCACACAAGGAAGATAAAATTATGGATATGCCAAAAATATTTGAGGGCGAGTCGGTTACACGTCTCGTTCAAGGTGCATTTGTTG
>JAJFHO010000086.1 GCA_021775575.1 Hyphomicrobiales bacterium | reverse complement strand
GAGAAATTCTATAAAATAGCGCTGTGCGCCATCCGCCGCATCCCTATCGTGAATGTACCCCTCGATATTGCCCAGAGATGGCCAACTGAAAACATAGGGCACCCCGTCGAATTCCAAGTCGTAAGTGATTTGTGCCGTACGGAAGATTGCGTCCTGAAATGTCGTATTAAAGCCATGCACGAAGACGAAGGCCTCATCCTTGAATCTCTCGGACTTGACACGTGTTGCCTCAGCGGCTTGCGCAAATTGATCGGTATCTAACAGCTTTGCGAGGCCAAGGGTGAAGTGCTTCCGCGGATCTTCTCTTTCCTCGTACAATGTCCAATCGAGAATGGCATATCGAGTCGGCCGCTGTATCGAACCAGGATTGCGACCTTGTTTAGGCACAGTCACATGCGAAAACCCCAGCGAGAGTTTTCTTGCTGTCGCAGCGGCAAACTCAACGCGCGCTGGATGTCGTGTTGCTGAAGGCTGTCGGTTTGTCCCCCAGAAAACGGTGACAACTCCGAACTCCTCTTCTGCTCTTGCAGGGCCCGACGCGGGCCCGGCGTGCCGCACGACTGTTGCTGGAGTCGATGCCGGAAGCTCCGATCCGGTGTCTGGGCTCGCCTTCGACGTTGACGGCTCAAGTGACGTCGGGATCGCTGAAATCAGTGTTCAAAGATCTTGCTGAACCGTGCTGCATCCCAGCAAAAACTTAACTAAGCAAACAACTGACAAAAAACGCAAAACACATCCCCCCTTCCCATCCACAAGCACGCAGCCGCCCGGAGCATGCCACGCCTCCCCCTGGGTCGTGCGTCCCAACCAGAGCATAGGCGAAAGCCCCGCAGGCCGACAAGATGCGCAAACGTCATGGGCCCTATTGAGGCGTGCGCATGTCAAGTCGAGGGCTTGCCTGATATGGGTCGGCGCTCGTGTCCCGGCTTCAATGGACCGTCCCTGTCCCCGACCCGCCGCAGCACTTCTTGAACTTTCGGCCGGAGCCGCAGGGGCAGGGGGCGTTGCGGCCGACTTTCGCCGAGCGTGCTGGCTCGACCGGTGCCGCCCCAGGGATGGCGTTTGGGCGCCAGGCTCGGGCGCAGCGCAGGATGATTTCGGGCAGGTCGTCGAGGATCTTCTCGCGCCGAGCCCGGGACACGCGCGCGCCGTAGGACGCCTCGCCCATAAGCGCTGCGATCGGGTCGACGAGATCGCTGGCGCGCGCTTCTTCCCGCGCGCTGCCGCGCAGCGAGGCGTGGTGGCCGACGCCGGTGAGGAAGCCATCCGCCCAGTCGCGACCGGTGAGCCTATCGCCATGGTCGACCAGAAGCGCTGCGACGGGCTCGGCCAACATCAGCCCCTGGGCGATCTCGTTCCAGCGGCGCATCATCAGGTCCATCACGAACTGCGCCTGCGCCTTGCTATCGAATGCGGGTGCCGCGCCGCTCCCATCGATACCCAAGACCGTATCGAGATAAACAGACGGCGGCACCACGTCCGGTCCGGCGACGAGAGCGGTGAAGAAGCCGTCCAGCATCTCGAGGTTCATGCTCGTGTCCGGCAGCTGTCGGCTCGACAGGAAGCCGGCGAGCCAGTCGAGTTCGAAGTCGCTGAGGCCGGGTCGGCTGTTGGCGTCGCCTCTGCCTTGCCTGGCGCTGTCGCGGTCACCCGTCTCGCTGGCCTCCATCTCTCGAATGAAGTCGTTCTGCCGCTCCAGCCATTCGAGCGCCGCCATGGGATCGTCGATCGGCGTGATGCGGTCCTGGCTCAGCTCGTGGGGATCACCCGGATTGGCGGCCGCGAATTCGAGGACGCGGAGAACCTCGGCGCGATCAACCTCGCGATGGTCCGCAAAAACGCTCTTCACGGTCCACGCCCGTTCGAGGGCCGACTTCAGGTGCATCAGGCCGAGGTGGGAGACGGCATACTCCCAGCCGAGCCAAGCGAGTGATGCCCCATCGATGGTCGCTGCGCGTTCGAACTCTTCAAGGTGCCTCGCGATCCGCTTCCGGTCGATCGCGCCATCGCAACCAAGACGCGCAACCGCCTGGAAGAGACCCCAGCGGGCCTGCCAGCCGACATCCGGCCCGGTCATCAGGCCGAGGATGTCGTCCGCGTCGCCGTCCCAGAGGCTGAGCGCGATGCGGCCCAGCATCTCCGCCGCCCCCGCGCCGATCAACCAGTCGATCTCGTCATCGGGCAAGCGTAGGAGATCGCGCAGGATCGGCCAGGAGGCCGTGTCCCGGGCGGCCGCCAGCGCGACGAAACCCCGCACCAGAAGCTGGGTGTCATCCGGCAGCAGCCAGACGCCGGCTGCGGCTTTCGAAGACAGTTCGGAAATCCGCGGTCTCAATGCTTCGGGAGCGGCAACGGCCTCGGCAAGCGCCTCCCGCGGGACGCCGGCAGCCGAGCCCAGTTCGTGCAGGAATTCTTCTGGTGTCATATCTGCCCCCCACTTTGGCGCCGCCGTTGCAGCGCCTGACGTATGTTAGCAATACCGCCGTTCGGTTGCCATTGGGCGTGCTGCGCTCAGACCAACTCCTCGCCCTCCGGCGGCCCGAACTCGGCGTGTGGATCTTCAGCAAGCCTGCGTTGATAATTGAGGGTCCAGCGCCCGTAGCGCTCGACCTCGTGGTGTCAGGCGTGCATTCTTATGGCTGTTCATTCGGTCCCCCGGCCATGTGCTTTTTGCTTGGAAACAACAGCTTCACCGGTTCGGACCGGATGGACAACATCCTCCGGCCCTAATGAACAACCTTCTG
>JAJFHO010000085.1 GCA_021775575.1 Hyphomicrobiales bacterium | reverse complement strand
GGCCCGCGCGCTGGCCGACAAGGACCCCTATGCGAAAGCGGGACTGTTCGCGTCGGTCGATGTGAAACCCTGGAAATGGACCGTCGGCAACCCCGACGCATCCTGAGCTCGCGATAAATATCAAATCAGGAGAAAATCAGACGATGGCGTATTGGCTGTTCAAATCCGAGCCCGGCAACTGGTCCTGGGAGGACCATAAGAAGACCGGCAAGAAAGGCCACCCGGTCAAGCGGAGCCGCAACCATCTGGCCAACAAGCATATGAAGGAGATGGCCAAGGGCGACAAGGGCTTCTTCTACCACTCGGTCAAGGAGAAGCGCGTCGTCGGCGTGGTCGAGGTTGTGAAGGAATTCTATCCCGACGAGACAGACCCGACCGGCCGGTTCGGCGTCGTCGATGTGATTCCCGTCGGCGACATGCCCGAACCGGTGACTCTCAAAAAGATCAAAGGTGACCCAACTTGCGAGAATATGGTGCTGGTCAACAATTCACGGCTGTCGATTCAGCCGGTCAGCGCCAGGGAATGGAAGGCCGTTTGCAGAATGGGCGGTCTGAAATAGCGGACATCCGGCATGGAACCGAAAATAACCTTTACCGGCATCAACTATCTTGCCGTTGTCCTGGCCGCGGGCGCGGGGTTCTTCGTCGGCTGGCCCTGGTATATGGCGTTCGGCAAGATTTGGGCGCGGGCGCTGGGCAAGGATCCTGACAACCCGCCAAAGCCGGCTCCGAAACCCTTTATCGTTCTGGCCGTCGCGGAGTTGATCATGGCCTTCGCCATGGCCGGGCTGATCGGCCATATGGGCGGACCAACGCTTCGGACCGGGGTGATAACGGCGGTCCTCGCCTGGGCCGGATTCGTGGTGCCGGTAATGGCTGCAAATCATGTGTTTCAGGGTTTCAGCGCCAAACTCACCTTTGTCGACGCCGGGCACTTTCTCGTCGTGCTCATAGTCATGGGCGCAATCATCGGGCTGGTCGGCGCCTAGAGCATGTTCGACGATTTCTGAATCGCCGATCATGCTCTATCTATTTGTTTTAACGCGCTTTCCGGGCGGAAAACCGCCCGCACTTTTCCTGAAAGCGCTCTAGACAAAATACTTGAAAGGACCGGGCAGCGGCCGCTCCGGTTTCTCTGCCTGGCGGCGGGCGCGGACGGCGTCGGGATGATCGAGCAGATTCGCGGGCTCGTAGGGCTCCTGCGTACCATAGGCGGCAACAAAGCGCTTCAGCCATGTTTTGGCGAGCAATGCCGGCTCGTCGATTGGCTCGATCCACCGGCTGCCCGGCTCCTGCCGCCCCCGGCGCACATAGCGCCGGGCCGTTCGAAAGATGACCTTCTTCCATAAACTGTTTTCAGGATTATGCAGTTTTCCCGCCGAATCGGGAGCGAGCGCAAGTTTGGGCTTGCTGTCATAGGGCGCATAGAAATGCAGCTTGGCCCTGGCCTGACGGATTCGGTCGATCATCCAGCAAAGCGTCACATCGGACAGCCCGCTTTCCTCATAACCGCCGCCGATATCCGAATGCACGCCGGGAAACCAGACCTGGGAAAAGGTTTGCGGATTGCGCTTATTTGCCCTTGCAGCGTCCTGCGCCGCGCGGGTCGGCTCGTTCCAGATCGTCGGGAAAAACTGCCGTCGCGGATCGTCGATCGAAAGGGCGTGAAAGGCATAACGCACATGCGCGCTCAACTCATGGTCGTGAAAACGGTGCCTAAACCCCGGGATCTCCATATCCCTCCAGCCGCGAACAAGGCCGAGTGAACGCACCGTGTCCCAAACCCCGACGAAATAGACCGCTCGGGCGGCCGGGTCTTCATGCGCGTCATATCCATGATCGAAAATGAATTTTTCGCCGAGCTTGCGGCGCTCCTCCGCCCCCTCCGGGCCGGGGCGCGTCTTATAAATATCGTACGCCTCATTGATACGCGAGATGCGCAGACGCTGGTCGAACAGCAGATCGCCGTCACCAGCGCGGCGGCGCGCGATGCCGCAAATCCCGACCAGCCCCGCCAGGCTGCGGACCGTGTAGGCGCCGCGGCTGAACCCGAACAGGAATATTCGATCTCCCGGCTCGTAGAATCGGACCAGGAATTCGTAGCCGTCCTTGATGTTTTTTGAGATGCCGCGTCCGGTTGCCTTGCCGACGAAATCGGTCTTGCGCGCACCCACGCCACGGTCATACTGGGTAATCTGCCCAACCGCCCCCGACTTGAGATGGGCCTCGACGGCATCGGGCGGCATTCTATGGTGGCCCGGTACGTCGTTTCGAAGCCGCTGATATAACTTGTAAACGTTCGTCGTGCCGCCTACATCGCTGTCATTGCCCGTGCCGTCGGACAGAAAGACAATGTTTTTTGTCATCCCCTGGTGGCCGTTGTCTAACCTTATGATTTCCTTTCCATATACTTAGCACATTTATGCAGGAAAAACTATACGCAAGCATAAACGTAAAGAAGCGCTACAGGGTCGAATATTTATGTCGAGAGCTGAATTATGCAAACTGGAGGAAATTCCCGATGGCGGCGCGAAGGGCGTGGAAATCGGCGATAAAACGAAAAAGATCGGTATAATTATCCTGCGCAACGGCAACGAGGTGCGCGGATTTCTCAACCGCTGCCCGCACAGGGGCTTGCCGCTGGAAACATTTCCCGACGGGTTTCTGGACGAGACCGGCGAAATCCTGATTTGCACCAATCACGGCGCGCGGTTTCGCGCCAGCGACGGTATGTGCGTACGCGGCCCCTGCGTCAATGTCGCTTTGGTGCGCATGCCGCTGGCGATCGACGGCGACGCGGTTTTTTTGACCGCGCCGCCTCAAATCGTCATCGACATGTTCGCGTAGACTGCCGGATCGCCGCCAGTACCGGTCTTACCGTTCGCCCAGTATGTCTTTTCGGAATCTCGCGACCGAAATGATGAAAACGGAGATGAAATTCTTGACCATGGCGCCCGACAGCCCTTCGTCGGCCAGCAGGTCCGCCTCAAGAATCGGATCGCCCTCTTTGTCGATATAGGCGCGCGAATGGCGAAAATCCTTGTTCCAGCCGTTCATCTTGCTCAGGGGGACCTCGATGCCCGCGGTGCCGTAATGGAGCTGAAGGTCGTTATCCTTGAAGATGAACAAGCCGTAAATCTTGCCGTCGATCTTGAAGGTGACCGCGTCGTCATTGAGGCGCTCGACTGAGCCGTAGCCTTCGGATTTTAGGATTCGCACCAGGTCGCTCTGGGTGAATTTCGCCTGAATCCGCTCATCGCGGCTCTTCTGCGCCTCGGCCGCCGTCGCTCCGGCAACTATAATCATCACGACCGCGAGAAAAACGGCAAATTGTTTTTGTAGAATAGCCATGGCTCTCCTTTCCCCTTGTCAATCTCATTGTTGGCCAGCGTTTCCATCGACTATGAAACGCCGAACAGCGTGTTTTGTCGACCTCGATTTCGGATTTTGAAGGCCGGGATCGCGGACCAGCATCGATCGCCGCTGTACAGGTAAGACGTATTTGCACGCCTAATTCCTTGGTTTTTGGGAGTGAAGTCGAACCTTTTTGTCAGGAAACCAGCGCAATCGGCGATGAACTGGCGGACTTCGACAAATGACGCGCTTGATGGGCATGGGCCAGCTATCCATAATGCGGCCAGGTCAGCGTGTCACGGGGAGATAGGGTTATGTCCGAAGCTAAAGTCTATGACGTGTCGAGCGAGTGGAAGTCCAGCGCCTTTATAGACAATGACAAATATCTGGAGATGTACAAGCGGTCCGTGGACGACCCGGTCGGCTTCTGGGGCGAGGAAGGCAAACGGCTCGACTGGATCAAGCCCTATACCAAGGTCAAGAATAGCTCGTTCGACTACGACAATGTATCGATCAAATGGTACGAGGACGGCACGCTGAATGTCTGCGCCAACTGTGTCGACCGGCATCTCGAGACACGCGGCGACCAGGTCGCAATCCTGTGGGAAGGCGACGAGCCGGACCAGGACGCCAAAATTACTTACAAGGAATTGCATGAAAAGGTGAGCCGGCTGGCCAATGCCATGAAGGACCTCGGCGCCAAGAAAGGCGACCGGATCACGATTTACATGCCGATGGTCCCCGAAGCCGCCTATGCGGTTCTCGCCTGCGCCCGGATCGGGGCCGTTCACTCCATCGTTTTCGGCGGTTTTTCACCTGATGCGCTGGCCGGACGGATCGAGGGCTGCCGGTCCAATTTCATCATTACCGCGGATGAAGGCGTGCGCGGCGGCAGAGCGATACCGCTCAAATACAACACCGACGAGGCCATCAAGATCGCCGAGGCCGACGGCGCCAAGGTCGATCATGTGATCGTGGTCAAGCGGACCGGCAATGATGTGAATATGAACGAGGGGCGCGACGTTTGGTATGACGACGTCACCGAAGCCGCATCACCCGACTGTCCGCCCGAAGAAATGAGCGCGGAAGACCCGCTGTTTATTCTTTACACCTCCGGCTCCACCGGCAAACCGAAGGGCGTGCTCCATACCTCGGGTGGCTATCTGGTTTTCGCCGCCATGACCCATCAGTATATTTTCGACTATCACGACGGTGACATCTACTGGTGCACCGCCGACGTGGGCTGGGTGACGGGCCACAGCTATATCATCTACGGACCACTCGCCAATGGGGCGACCACGCTCATGTTCGAAGGCGTGCCCAACTATCCCGACGCCTCGCGCTTCTGGCAGGTGTGCGACAAGCACAATGTGAACATCTTCTACACGGCGCCGACGGCGCTAAGGGCGCTGATGGGCGCGGGCGATGATTTCGTGAAGAAGACGTCGCGCAAATCCATCAAGCTTCTCGGCTCGGTCGGCGAGCCGATCAACCCGGAAGCCTGGGAATGGTATTATAACGTCGTTGGCGATGGCCGCTGCCCGATCGTCGATACCTGGTGGCAAACCGAAACGGGCGGCATTCTGATCACGCCGCTGCCCGGCGCCACCGCACTCAAACCGGGTTCGGCGACGCTGCCCTTCTTCGGCATCGAACCGCAGTTGGTGGACGGCGAAGGCAATGTGCTCGAGGGCGTCGCGGAGGGAAATCTGTGCCTCACGGATTCCTGGCCAGGCATAATGCGTTCGGTCTATGGCGATCACGAACGTTTCGTCGAGACCTATTTCGCCACCTATAAGGGGAAATATTTCACCGGCGACGGCTGCCGCCGGGACGAGGATGGCTATTACTGGATCACCGGCCG